>JBDNIB010001109.1:0-4646 GCA_041688535.1 Prosthecobacter sp. | reverse complement strand
GCAGCAGCGGCGGCGGCGGCTTTCGTTTTCTCGCTGGCGTTCAGCGTGGCCTGCTCCAGACCAGCTTTGGCCTGTTTCAATTCCTCGCTAAGCCGCGTGTGCTCGGTCTGCGCGGTTTTGAACTGCTGCTCGGCGGTGGCGGCCAGCTCCACCAAATTTTTCGTCTTCTGCTCGGCGGCGGCGGCCTGAGCTTCGCGCTCTTTGAGATCGTTTTCGGCCTGGCGCACTTGCTCGCGCAATTTGCCCAATTCCTGGGAAAGTTGCGTCTGCTGCTCCACGATGTGAAGCACCTCGTGCTCCGCCACCTCCCGGCGCTACGTAAGAGTCTGCGTGAGCAAGGTCTGCGCCCGGCCATGCTCGGTGGCGGCTAGCAGCTCGCGTGTACGCTCATCGCGGTCCTTCACCAAGGCGGCAACGGCAGCGACCACTTCCGCCTTGTGGGATTCGACCGCCTTGAGCGCTACCGTGGCGTCATTGAGCTTCGTGTCAGTCGAGGCGAGGTCGGCGAGTTTGTTGTCGAGATCGGCGATCTGGTCTTCCAGACCCTTCACCTGTGCCTGGGTCTCAGCCAGACGCGTTTCGCGCTCCGCAATCTGCACATGGGTGTCCGCCAGCCGTTTTTCGGCTTCCAACCGTGAGACATCGTCCAATTTGCGGGTGTCCCGGGCCTGCCGATCAAGATCTGCCAGCTTGGCCTGCGCATCTTTCTGCTGCTGGGCGAACTCAGCTTCCGCGTCCGACTTCTGCGTGTTCAGCTCGGCCACTTGCTGCTCAGCCGCGAGACGCTGCTGTTCGAGTTCGGCCAATTGAGCACGGATGCCGCTCAACCGCTCCTCGGTGCTGCTAATTGCGGTCTCGTGGGACTGCTGCCGCCCCATCAAGGCTCCGATCGCGGCATCCAGCATGCCGCGCTGGGTTTCCATCTCTCCAAGAGTGTGCGTCAGGGCGCTGAGGCGGTCTTCGTTGCCACGCAGCGCGGTGACACGGACGGCAATGGTTTTTTCCTCTCCCCCAAGCTGGGCGATCTGCGACTGGGCATGCTGCACCTGCTCCTGGGCCTTCGTCAGGGAGGCATTGACGGCCGCGACCTCATTCTGCTTCGCCTCGCGCTGGTCATCGAGTTTGGCCAACTCGGCCCGGCGTTCGTCGAGCTGTTGATCAAGCCCCTGCAGTTCACCGCTGCGTTGCGTGCGCTGCTCAGCCTCGGATTTTTGCGCGTCGGCCTGGAGAGTAGCGAGGCGTTTGACCTCCGCGTCAGCGGTGGTGATTTGCGTCTGCAACCCAGCCAGTTGTTTGGCAGTGGTCGCTTCCTCGCCCGTGAGCTTCGCCACGGCGGCTTCGCGAATCTTGGCCTCGTCGGTGGCCTTTTTGAGCGTTTCCTGCCGGGCCGCCAGTTCGCTTTGCGCCTGGGCCAGCTCCGTCTGTGTTTTGGTCAGGTCCACACGCCGGGTGGTGAGCTGCTGATCGAGATCCTGAAGCTCTGAACTGCGTTTGCCCCGCTGTTCGGCCTCAGATTTCTGAGCGTCAGTCTGCAAGGCAGTGAGGCGTTTGACCTCCGCGTCAGCGGTGGTGATTTGCGTCTGCAACCCGGCCAGTTCTTTGGCGGTGGCAGCTTCATCAGCGGTCAGTTTCGCCAGCGCGGCCTCCCGCGCCTTCGCTGCGTCGGTGGTCTGCGTCAGCGCTGTCTGCTGTGCAGCCAGATCCTTCTGAGTTTTTGCCAGTTCGGCCTGCGCTTTGGCGAATTCCGCCTGACGGGCCTCAAGCTGGGTATCCAGTTCCTGGAGTTCAGCACTGCGCTTCGATTTAATCTCACCCTCAGATTTATGCGCTTCGGCCTGGAGCTGGGTCGCGTCCTTGAGCTTGGCTTCGGTAGTGGCGAGCTGGGCTTGCAACGCGATGAGCTTTTCGCTGGCGGATGCAACCTCGGCAGCGGCTTTGGCAGCGGCCGTCTCCTGGTTTTTCGACTCCGCACTGCTTTTGGCCAAGGCGGCTGCCAGCGCGGCCAAAGCGGTGCTTTTGGCGGCAGTTTCGGCCTCCAGCGCCTGCAATTCGCCGCTGCGCTGGGTTTTTAGCTCGGCTGCGGATTTCTGCGCTGTGGCGAGTAACTGATTGATGCTCGCTAGTTTGTCCTTAGCGGCGATTTCCTCTGCTTTGAGCTTCGCCAGCGCCGAATCGTGCGTTTTGCGCTGCTGGTCAGCCTCCGTGTGCAGGATTTTGAGGCTTTTTTGCGCAGTGGACAGATCGTTCTCGGCCTTGGTCACCAGCGTGCCGGTGGACGCGAGCTTGCTCTCGGTGTTGCTCAGTTCACGACGCTTGCCCTCCAGCTTGGCGGCTTCCGCCTTGGCGTTTTCGACCTCGGCCCGACCGTTCTGCACCTGGCCGCGCAATTTTTCGAGTTCGTTTTTAAATCCGACTATTTCATCCTGCACCTGTCGGGTGTCAGGCGTGGCCAGTTTGCCACTGGCCGGTTCCGGCGACGGCACGACGGCAGGCTTGGGGATGAGTGCGCCCGGCGGGGTAAACGAAGGCGGTTTCGGTGCCTCAGTCGCCCGTTGCACGACCGGCTTGGTGACCTCGACTTTGCCCGTTTCGGTGGCTGTACTGGGGCGCTCGTCCTTGCCGCGTGCCGGAATGCTTTCAGTGTCGCCTTTTTTGCCGTCCTCGCAGGTGGGCTGGCCTTTGGGAGCAGCCACGGCCTTGGAGCCACTGTCGGCCGCGAGGCCCTTGGGGGCACGCTCGCGGAAGCGGCTTTCGAGCTGGCCGAACATGATGCGGTCGCCGCCTTTGACGCGGAAGCGTTCGACCCGCTTGCCATTGACGAAGGTGCCGTTGGATGACTTCAGATCGATAATCTCGTAACCCCCGTCCGCCTGACGCAGAAACTCAGCGTGGAAGGTGGAGATGAAGGTGTTGTCGATGACAATGTCATTGCCGGCAGCACGCCCGATGGAGAGCCGTTCTTCGAGGATGTCGAAGACGAACTCATTTCCATCGTTGAGATTGAAGGCCAGATACGGCATGCCGGACGCGCAGAGAGGACTAAAGAGCCAGGAGAATAAGGGTGGAAAAGAAGTGAATCAAACTTAATGAAATTGAACAGGGTAGAAGTAGTGCGTCGAAGCTATGGTTTCAAAAACCACTTCGATTGCACCGCATCATTTAAGATTTCTAAAATATGAAAACACGGCGCTTCCTCAAGTATCTAGGCCACCTGACGCTGCTTTTGGGCAGTTTGACCGGCTGCGCCGCAGTCGCACCACCAAACAGCAGCGGCGCACGTCTTTCCTCAGCGCAAATGGAGCGCGTGGGTCAGCGCATCTGGCAGAATGAGTGCGGCGGCACGGTGGCGGGGCTGACAAGCTGGAATGCCGGGGAAGATTTCGCCTCGCTGGGTATCGGCCACTTCATCTGGTATCCGCAGGGGAAAAGCGGCCCGTTTGAGGAGAGTTTCCCGCCGCTGGTGGCCTTTTTGAATGCACGCGGCATTGCCACGCCTAGCTGGATGAAAACCGCCTGCCCGTGGCCGACGAAAGTGGCCTTTGCCGCCGACCAGCAGGGGCCGCGACAGCAGGAACTGCGTGCTTTGCTGCACCGCACGGTGCGTGAGCAGACGGAATTCATCATGGCACGGATGGAACGCGCCCTGCCGAAGATGTTAGCCCAATCCAAGAACCCGGTGGGGGTAAAGCTCGCCTTCGAGTCGCTGCGCGCCACCCCCGAGGGCATGTTCTGCCTGATCGACTATGTGAATTTCAAAGGTGAGGGCACCAGCTCCAAGGAACGTCACAACGGCCAGGGCTGGGGACTGCTGCAAGTGCTTGAGACAATCGGCGTAGCCCCCAGCAGCCGCACCGCCTGGAATGTGCAGTTTGCCGAGGCCGCCAAACGCGTGCTGAGTCGCCGGGTGGCGAACGCCCCGCCAGAGCGCGATGAGCAACGCTGGCTCGCCGGCTGGCACAATCGCTGCGACGGCTACAAAAAGCCGCTCTGAAGGGAGCTACTCGCTCCGCTCAATCTTGATCTTCGGCATGGAGCCAAAAATTTTGTCGATGGTGTCGGAGACGATGTTGCCGTTCATTTCCTTCGAGGGGCGCAGACCGAGACCGACGACAAAGGCGATCACGAACAGGCCGGTGACGACGATGGAGGTCATACAGCCGCTTTCGGTCGTGTCGGGATAGCTGTTGGCGGACGATTTGCCATAGGCTCGCCGCACTGGGCTGAGTGCCCGGCCAGGACTCACAGGTCGGGAAGCTGCGGACAGAGATGGCCCGTCGTTGGCTCTGGCCGCAGGTGTCGGGAGTGATGCGGAGAAGCGCGGGGTGGTGAGGGGCTTTTCTTCGAGCACCACGGGTGCCTCGCCAGCATAGAAGACGGTCTGCACATCGCCAAAGCCGACGCGGTCGCCGTCTTTGAGCAGGGCCTCCTCGATTTCAGCGCCATTGACGCGGGTGCCATTGCTGGAGTCCAGATCACTCACATAAAAGCCGTCTGCGGCCTGCTTGATGATGGCATGACGGCCGGAAGAGGACGGGCAGGTGAGCACCACGATGCTGTCAGGGTGCCGACCGATCGTCGTGACTTCATTTTCCAGCTTGTGGACGAGCGTGGTGCCGTCCTCCATGTAAAAGACTACCGAGGCCATG
>JBDNIB010001108.1:0-3045 GCA_041688535.1 Prosthecobacter sp. | reverse complement strand
GACGAAAGCTTGATCGCTCGCGTCATCAACCATCCACACACGTCAGGTTGCCTGCTGCTACATTCCGTGGCGAAGGCCACCAAGGGCGGTAGCTTGGCCGAGGGCCGCGCCGGGATGGCAGGCGGCCAGTATGGGCGGCCAGCCAGCGGTGGTGTTCACCGGTGCCGAAGGGCTGCTACTGGAGTCCGGCGGTGAGCTGGGGGCCAACAGCTTCACATTGGTGGTGGCGGCCTGTTCGGACTTGCTGTGGGAGCCGGGTAGCCTGTTCGGGCCGGACAGCAGCCAGAGCGGGGCGGTAGCGGCGGTGGCTGTCAGCATCGGGCAGGTGACGCTATCCGAACCGGGTGGCAGCGGCTCGATGCGGCTCTCCACGCAGATTCAGGGCTGCTTGTGCCCGCTGACGGTGATCTATGACAACAAGCAGGCGCGGATCTACTGGCTGGGCCAGTTGGTGGCGCAGGACAACAACACGCCTGCTTACACGGTCTGGCTGCCGAAGCTGATTGGCGGCACGGGTTCAGGAGGCTTTGCGGGGCGGGTGGCGGAGGTGCTGTTCTACAACCGCGCATTGGGAGACAGTGAACGTCAGCAGGTGGAAGGATACCTGCAAGATCGCTACCAGTGCCTGCCTAGCGGCAGCAGTGAGATGAGCAGCGAGCAGAGCAGTGAGATGTCGTCCAGCATGTCGTCGTCATCGGAGCAAAGCTCCAGTTCCTCTTCTTCAGAGGCTTCTCACGACGATTCCAGCAGCAGTGATAGTAGCAGTGATAGTAGCAGTGACAGTAGTTCATCAATGACCCCATATATTTCATTCGAAACGTCACTCGCATTGATGAAAAATCCCTTTGGCCGTCAGTATCCGCCGGTTGAATTGTATGCAATCACCAACGTTGACGCTCTACAGCTTCCAGTTCCACAGTACGATTGGATCAAGGTTAAAGACATTCAGAAAGTCAGTGATATAGATGATGTGAAAAAGTACAAATTCACCATCGAAGCTGCGGCTAATCAGCAGACGGTCACCAAAGAAGGTAAAGCCACTGAGTCGGTCGAATTCAAATTCGACATAGGTCAAGGCGCTTTGGAAAGTATATCCACCTCCATCGGTCTGGATGCCACCTTTCCAGCAAAAGCCGAGAAAGAGAGCGACACATTTGATTATCTGGAGCGATTCAGCAGTCAGTTGACTGCGACGATCCTGGCAAATCTTCCCGCCGGCACAGATCCGAGCGTCTCCACTTCGATTACGGGGGCAATGACAGCATTTTACGGTAGTTCGGATTTGATTGTTCAATTCCGTACCGGCTACAATGTCAAAGCCGACGTCATTCCGCAAAGTCAGATTGATTCGGTTGAATTCACATCCAGTGCCCAAGTAACCTACCAAACTCCTCCTGTGTTCGATGTTGGCCAGTTGGTCATTAGCGGAACCCTTTCACAAGCTTTTCAGCCAGGCCTTCAAGTACTGCCGGTATACGATGGAGTGCTTGAATTTCGGATCAATCCTCAAACGGGATCAAACATACTGGATTTCTTCATCAAGGGTCTCAGGTTCAAAGTGGATTTCCTCACCCCTGAGGGCCATGTGAGATTTGATATTCTTCAACAGGGTGAGCTTCAGTTCAAACTGAAAAAGAGCTTCTGATGAAAGATGTGAAAAAGCTTTGGGGAGACGAAGACTGTCCTAGAACAAATGTTCTTTGTCATGCTCACATGGCTGTGCATCATTACTTGATTATTTGTGGTGTAATCCTCGCGCCTTTCTTGAAAGCGGAGCCTGTGATCTATTCGTACCGCTATCAGGAAGGAATGCCCTACTTGCTGTGCGAGGTTGAAATTGCTGGGGCTGGCAAGACGTTGCTGATGGTGGACACCGCCGCATCAGTGACCGTTTTTGACTCAAACTTTGCCAGGAAGATCGGCTTGAGCGCCAAAGTGGGGGAGGGCCTGCTCAATGCAAATTCATCAAAACCTTCAGGCATCGATTATTTCCAGGCACCACAGATGAGTTTGGGAGATATGGCCTTGTCTGGCATCACCCGTATTGGTGTCCTTGACCTAAGCCGCTTCAAACGCCTCACTGGCTTTGACATCAAAGGCTTGCTGGGCTTGGACGCGCTGATAGACAAAATCCTGGAGGTGGACATGGACAAGTCTGAGATGCGCATTTATCAAAATGCAGAACCGCTGACCGTTTTTCCTCAAAGCATCTATCTGCGGCGTTCCATGGGAGGTGTGCGTGTGCTGGATGTCAAACTGGGAGAAACGCCGCTCGCTTTCATGCTCGATACAGGCTCAACCTCTTGCATCGAATTGAAAGCGTCTCACTTTAACCAACTGGCGGCTAAAAATTGGATCAAGCCAAGCGGGGAAGCATCCTATATCTACCTGCAGAGCGGATTGACCCGCGTGCAGTCAGGAGTCTTCATGAATGGAAAAATCCTCGGACTACCACTTGATTCCAGAGAAGTCGTGGGCGGAGAGGTGGATATGCTGTGCTTGGAGTTTTTAAACTCATTTCACTTCGCCATCGACTTTCCCAACTCCCGTCTGCACTACCGTGCCCGCCCTGATTTCAAAGGAGTGTTTTCTGCGGCGATCCAAATTGGGGCGTCATTTCATTATCTGGAGGATGGCCGGGTTGCCATCGCGGGGGTTATAAAGAACCACCCAACTTCAACATCTGATTTGAACCTTCAAGAAGGCGATGAAGTTCTGCAATTCGGAGCATTTAAAGCGGATCAACTTAATTCTGAGGTGGTTTATAAAATCTGCAAAGAATTCGCGGAAAAAAAAGTGCGGTTCAAAGTGGCTCGTAATCAACAGGTAATTTTTGATGGCACGATACTGCTTCCGGCCATCCATTATTCGTCAGAATGACGGTTGATAAACTTCAGGTCGGGTAAACGGGGTCAGTGTGCAAAAAATTGACAGATGAACCTTTCACCTCATCCGAAGAACGTCGGCATTCACCTTGCCAAACCGGCATGGATTGTCGTCTGCCGTCACAGCCTGGATTTCAATCTGAAGCAGGCAACTTCGGTG
>JBDNIB010001107.1:0-4972 GCA_041688535.1 Prosthecobacter sp. | reverse complement strand
GTTGGTGGATGACGGCAGCACGGATGGCACATTCGCCCACGCGGGCGAGCTGACGCGTGATTATCCGGTGCCGGTGACGCTGGTGGAGTTAGCGCGAAATTTTGGCGAGCATGCGGCCGTGCTGGAAGGTTACCGCCGCTCGCGCGGGCAACGGGTGGTGAATCTAGACGATGATTTGCAGAATCCGGTGAGCGAGGCTCTCAAACTACTCGCCCACCTGCGCGAAACTGGTGCCGAGGTGGTGTATTCGCGGTATGCGGACAAAAAACACTCCTGGCGGCGCAATGTGGCGAGCTGGCTGGCGAACTCCTGCGCCACCTTTCTGCTGGGCAAGCCGCGTGCGCTTTATTTGTCTAGCTTTCGTGCCCTGCGGCGGGAGTTGATCGAAAGAATCGAGACGTATCGCGGCCCTTATCCCTACATTGACGGCCTGATTCTCGGTGCTACGAACCGCATCGAGACACTGACCGTCGAGCATGTGGAGCGAACGGGTGGCCACAGTGGTTATACACCACGCAAGCTGATCCGTCTGGCGCTGAGCCTGCTGTTTGACTTCAGCGTCATGCCGCTGCGGCTGGCCAGTGTCCTCGGGCTGGTGCTGTGTGCGCTGGGAGCGCTGATTCTGGCTGAGGTTGTAATTGAAACGATTTTCGTCGGCCAGCGGCAGCTCGGCTGGGGATCGCTGATGGGATCGCTGGCGGTGTTCAATGGCGCACAACTGCTGATGCTGGGCATTATCGGCGAATACGTCGGACGGGCGTTCCTGACCGTCTCCGGCAAGCCGCAGTCCCTGGTGCGTACGATTGTCCAACGTGAGGACAAAACGATATGATCCACGCGACCACCATCGAAACTTGCTCCGTGCGCGGTGTCTGTCTGTATGAAATGCGCCATGTCGTGGACCCGGCGCGTGGTAATCTCACGGTAGGTGAATTTGAGGAACTGCCATTCATCCCCCGGCGCTATTTTCTGACCTATGGGATTCCGTCTTTGCAAACACGCGGCGAGCATGCGCACCGCGAATGCGCTCAGTTCCTCGTCTGCACCCATGGCGAGTGCCATCTGCGTGTCGATGACGGGGAAAACAGCGCAGAGTTTTGCCTGAATCGGCCGACCTTCGGCGTGCTGGTGCCGCCTATGGTGTGGGCGGCGGAGCATCTGCATTCGTCCGATTCCGCGCTGCTGGTGCTGGCCTCGCATCCTTATGCACCGGAGGATTACATTCGTGATTATCAGGAGTTTCTGGCTATAGTGAGCAATCAGGAAACAGCGACATGAAAGCGAGCACCATCACCGCCTTGTTCCAGCCCGAGCCGGAGACCACGCTACCAGGGGTGGGGGCTGCGGTGACGAAAGGGATGCGCCGCCAGTCCGTCTGGCTCGCCATCGCCCTGCCAGTTCTCCTGACCTTGCTCCTGGGCTGTCTGGACGCTGCCACCGGCTGGGAAATCAGCCTATTCATCTTTTACGCACTGCCGATCACCCTAGCCGTTTGGTGGATTGGCACTAAGGCAGGGTTGTTCATCGCCCTGCTGGCCGGTGTCGTCTGGTGGGTGGCCAACGAAGGGGCCCAGCCGTACGAGACTTCGCTGGGTTACTTCTGGGCGGTGGTCAATCGTGAGTTCTATTTTGGCGTGGTGGTGGTCGCCGTCACGGTGGTACGCAACAAGCAGGAGGCGGACGCGGCCCACATTCAAATGCTGGAGGAGCGCCGCCGTCTGGAGCAGGACATCGTCGCGGTGAGCGAGCATGAGCAGCAGCGCATCGGGCAGGACTTGCATGACGGCTTGTGCCAGCATCTGGCCGCCATCGGCTGCGCGGCGCGGGTGCTGGCGGAAGATTTGCAGGCGCAAAAAGTGTCTGAGGCGCGTGATGCGGTGATGATTGAAGAATCCATCCAGCAGGCAGTGCTGGAGGCGCGCAATCTGGCACGCGGCATTTTTCCCGTGCATGTGGACCGCAGCGGTCTAGCTGCGGCGCTGGTCGATCTGGGAAAAATGATGCATCGCCTCACTGGCATCGCCATCGTGGTGAAAGACTGTGTGGACGTGCCGCTGGACGCCCCCGAGGTGTCCATGCATCTCTACCGCATCGCGCAGGAAGCCGTGGCGAATGCGGTGAAGCACAGCGGCGCGTCGGAGATCACCGTCGCGATGAAACTGTCTGGAGGAGAGCTGGAACTGCGGGTGGCGGACAATGGCAGCGGCATGCCTTCGCCACGCATGCGTGGCGAAGGCATGGGGCTGCGCACTATGCGCTACCGCGCCCAAGCGATTCCGGCCAATCTCGAAATCACCCCACGTTCCGCTGGTGGCACGCTGGTGTGCTGCCGACTGCAATTACACCATCTGCGCGATCATGAAAACCACTGCTAAAAAAACCGACGGTTACAAGGTTCTCCTCGTCGAGGATCATCCCATGTTCCGTGAACATCTGGGACAGCTCATTGATCGTGACCTAGGCATGTCGGTCTGCGGCGAAGCGGACAACATCCGCGATGCCATGGATTTGATCCATGCCACGCGGCCCGACATTGCCATCGTGGACATCACCCTGCGCGGCTCGAGCGGTCTGGAACTGCTCAAGGACATCAAGGCCCAAGGCCTGGAAATCAATGTGCTCGTGCTCTCCATGCATGACGAGGAGCTCTATGCCGAGCGTGCCTTGCGTGCCGGTGCCAAAGGGTACATCACTAAAAACGAAGCCTCCACCGAGGTCATCAAGGCCATCCGCTGTGTGATGCAGGGCGAAGTGTATGCCAGCAGGCAGATGACGGCGCGGCTGCTGGAGCGCATCACCCAGAGACGCACGCCGTCCGTGCTGACGGGCATGGAGACACTCGCGGATCGCGAACTGGAGGTGTTTCAAATGTTGGGCCGGGGCAGAAGCACGCGCGAGATCGCCCAGTCACTGAGCTTGGGCGAGTCCACGGTGGAAACCTATCGTTCGCGCATCAAGGAAAAGCTCCAACTGCGCAGCGCCGCCGAGCTGTACCTGCGCGCCGGTCAGTGGGTGCGCGAGCATGGCGCGTAATGGTGGAGGCTTAAAAATCAAATTCATGTAGCGTCAGGCATGACGAGACGTGTCACTTGCCGAGTGGTGGCGTTTTGAGGCACTTTATTAATGAATCAAGTGATTATTTAGCCGCCATGTCGAACCACCACCACCGCACACGTCTTAACAACCAATCAGGGGCGCAAAAAACGGGCACTGATTCCGTTGCCTCAACGGTTGTTCGTCCTGCCGACGCTTTAGTCGATAAGCCGAAAAATGGGGGTGTGCGGCACTGGAAAGTGCATGCTGTCGTGGCCGCTGTGCTCATGACCCTTTGTGCCTGCCTTTATGCCTGGACTGTGGATTTCCCCATGGCGTTCGACGACCACACCTACCTGATGGACAACCCCTTCTTCCGTAATGCCAGCAGCTTTGATTATCTGACGGATTTTGACGAGTTTGCCCGCCGCCCCGCCAGTCTGGGTTCTGATCCAGACTACGCCGTCAATGCCATCCTCCGTCCGGTGGCCTACATGGGCTTTTACCTCAACTACATGCTTGATGGTTTCACCCCCCGCTGGTTCCGGGTGGTGAACATCATCATTCACGCGTTGAACGCGCTGCTGATCTACGCGCTGGTGCATTTGCTGCTCCGGCGTTCCTCCCGTGCAGGGGATTTGCCGGGGGGCTCGGCGCAGTTCACCGCAGCCACGGCCGCTCTGCTCTTTGTGGCGCATCCGCTCGCCACCGAATCGGTGACCTACATCATCCAGCGCTTCACCTCGCAGGCGGTGCTGTTCTCACTGCTCGCGTTATGGCTGTACTTTAGCTCGTGTTTTACGACCTCCCGCCTAGCCCCTTGGCTGTTGCGTACCGGAGCCGTGGTGGCGCTGCTGCTGGCCATGCAGACCAAAGAGGTCAGTGTCACTGTGCCACTCCTAGCGGTGCTGCTGGACTGGCAGGTCATCGGCACGCGATTGCGTGTGGCGGTCATTAGGGCGCTGCCGTTGCTACTCTGCCTGCCTCTCATTCCGGTACTAGTGCTACTCACCACCGCTGCACAGCATGGCGGGTTCGATTTTGGCGCGGCCATGAACATTGTGAACTCTCGCGATGTGCCGCTGAGCCACTGGCATTACATCGTGTCCGAGCTGACGGTAGTGGCGCACTATTTGCGGCTGTTGTTCTGGCCCACCGGATTGAATCTCGATCCTGAGTGGACGAAATACGAGTCCCTCTGGCAGGGGCCCGTGCTATTGGCGCTCGGCGTACTGACGGGATTGCTCGTCACAGCCTGGGGACTCTTCCGGCGTTTTCGAGGGGATGCACGTTTTGCCCTGGGCTTCGTCTGTGTGCTCTGGTTCTTCCTCACGGTATCCATTTCGTCCGGGCTGGTGCCGTTGCCTGATTTAATGGCGGAACATCGCGCCTACATGCCTTCCATCGGCATTTTTATCCTGGTGGCCGGCCTGCTGGACCGCCTGCGCACTTCCGGCCCCCGCATGGCCCGGATGCTGGTGCCCGCCGCCGTCGTGGTTTTTGTCGGCGCATTGTCCTGGGCCACCTGCGCGCGCAACGAAGTCTGGCGCACGCGTGAGAGCCTGTGGGAGGACACCGTGGCAAAAAGCCCCGGCAAATACCGTACCTGGGGTAATCTCGGCGCGGCCTATTCCGATGGCGGGAAGGACCAGCAGGCATTGGAGTGTTTCCGCACGGCCGTCAAAATCGAGCCACAGTTTCAAAACGGGATGCTTAATCTTTCCAATTCACTGCTCCGGCTCAACCGCCCCAAAGAATCGCTCACCACCACCTTGCAGTTGATCGAAATGGACCGCAGCGCCACCACCAAGCCCCCCGTGGCCTTCACTCTGGGGCTAGGTCTCGCCGGCGTGGGGCGGCATGATGAGGCCATTGCTATTTTTCGTGATATCCTCGCTGTTATGCCTGACGATCCCCAGGCGCACAAGGCCCTCGGCCT
>JBDNIB010001106.1:0-2573 GCA_041688535.1 Prosthecobacter sp. | reverse complement strand
TAGTTTTTCCCATTCGGCGGCGGTCAGAGGCTCGCCATCGAGGCTGTGCTCGATTTTGAAGCCGAGCAGCGCTCCGGCGTGCAGGGAGGTTTTTTTCGGCGCATCAATCGTGACGGAAACGGTCGGGCGCGGGCCTTTGCCACTGCGCCACCAGTCGGGCAATTTCATGACGATGCCGCTCTCTTGAAATACGGCGGTCTCGCGCAAGACGCGAAACGCCTCCTGCGGCGACATGGCCATGGGTTGGAAGAGCCGCTTCGTTTCGAGCCACTCGCGCAGGAGCTTCGATTTCTCGGCGGCGGTGCGCACGGGTGCGAGCAGGGCGTTGAGCGCGGTTTGATCTTTCTGGCCCGCGTAGAGCTGCAAGGCGCGAGCGAGCGGTAGATGCTGCGGCTGGCCGGTGGCGCTGAGTTTTTCGGTGAACGTCGCGAGGAAGGCAAAAGGCCGCTGCGTGTCGGTTTTGTTCTCCGCGAGATGAAACGTGACGCGACCGACGACATGCCAGGCGGGGCAGGCTTCGCGCAGCCAAGTTTCGACGTTGTCTCCCGCGATTACGGCGAGGTGTTGGGCCAAATCGCGCCACCAGCGCTCCAGCAGCTCCGGCGTGAGGTATTCGGCACCGGCGAAGGGCGGCGCGGTGAGGAGAAACATGGCGCGTTCGCTCGCGTGCGGCGGTTCGGTGGCCAGCGCGTCCTTCGTCTGGCAGAGGCGAGTGAAAAACTGCTGCGCAAACTCACGCAGCCAGCGCCAGGAGGGATTGAGCTCCGCCGTGAGCAGGTCAGTACTTAAAACGCGAAAAATCGCGCCAGGGGAGCCTGCGGCGGCGATTTTTCGGTCCGCAGCGGCTTCCGCCGCGCCTTCGTGGGTGAGAAAACCGTCGGGCGTGAGTACTGGAGCGAGCATGCGCCTGTTTTGGCCGAATTTTGGGCCTCGGGCAACCTCTGGATACTAGGGAGATGCGCCAATCGGTGAAAAAGACGGATCGCGACTTTGTCAAAGGCTCCTGTCCGTGCTATCGCTCCGGTTCGCCCGCCGCTGCCCGGCGCGCGGCTCCATTTTGCACATGACCAGCCTCCTTTCCGACCTCCCGCTTCTGCTCCGCCCGTTCGATGAACGCACACGCCATGAGGCGGAACGCCTCGTGGATGACGATGCGGTAAGAGGACTGGAACTGATGGAGGATGAGATGATGGCCGAGGGGCGGCTGGACGACCGCCCCGCTCAAGTGCGCTGGCTGCGCGGCGCCCTCGGCTGGCATGGCGAAACGGATGTGGATGGCGATGAGGCGCTGGAAAATCTGGCGCTCTGCACCACGCTGGTGGCCCTGCAACGCCGCGAGGCGCGTGGCACGCTGCCGCAGACGCCGGTGGAGGAAGAGGACTTTGAGCAGAACCTGACCAAGAAGCTCGACCGCGCGCTGACACCGGATGAGGAGAACTATTTGAGCAAGATGGAGAAGCGCTATGAGCGCGTGCGGCTCACCGGCAAGATCTTCGACCAGGACATGGTCCGACTGCACCCGAAGTGGGCGATCCAGAGCATGGAGCCCGTAGCGCTGTGGCCGGAACCGCCGAAAAATTTGAGTGAGTTCTGGAAATACGTAGCGCTGGCGCTGGCGGACAAAGGGCTCGCCGTGCCCGCCTTCCTGCGTGGCATGGCCGACGTGGACGGCACCCGCGAGGCGCTGCGTGAGTGGCGGCATGCCAGCACTGTGCCGATGTGGCGGCAGCGCATTCGTGAGTTCATCGACGCACGGCAGGACGCACAGCCTACGGACGACCAGCCGCCACGTGCATGCGACTTCCGCCTGCTGATCACGGTGAATGACGCGCGGCTGCAGCTGCGCCTCTGCGCTGAGACGACCGCGCCGTTTGCCAGCGTGGATGCCGCGCTGCTCAATACGCTGCGCAAGGACCACCGCGACGGCAAGATCATCACTTCAGGAGCGGCGGAGCTGCTGCTGATCTCCTGCCTGGCACAAAGCGAGGAAGATTGGAACGATGCCTTCCGGCTGGAGACGAAACATCACGCGCAATGGCTGGCCACACTGTTCCAACAACCCACGCTGCATGAGCGTCTCGTCACGCTGGATGAGACACCGTTTCAGCGCGTCGCGGCACCGCTGCATTGGGCCACGCTGTTGAGCGATGACGGCCTGAACCTCACCTTACAGCTCGAAACTGCGGAGGACGCCCCTGCCCCGCTGCCACTGCGCATTCTGCGCGGAGTGCAGACGTTTTATTTGAGCGCGGATACGCTGTTCTGCGGCCCGGTGTGGCTGCCGGACGAGTCGCGGCTGGAGGCAGCTATCACGATGCCACTGGACGCACTGGCCACGCCTGAGGGCATCGCCTTCATGCGCGAGATCGCCATCGAGGTACCGAAGTCGATCCAGAGCCGCGTGCGGCATGAATATCTGCATGTCAACATCACCGCTTCATGCATAGCGAAGTCGCCCTCCGGCGGTGCCGAGTTCGTCACGCTCAAGGCGGACGCGGTGGACGGCGAGGGCCGCACGCGCGAGACGCTGCGCATTTCCGGCTGGCAGCCGGTGGATGAAAAAAAAACGACTG
>JBDNIB010001105.1:0-2618 GCA_041688535.1 Prosthecobacter sp. | reverse complement strand
GTCGTTATCGGCGAACAGACTTTTGATTTCCGGCAACAGTGGTAGCTCTTGGTAACTCAGAGCCAGCGGCGACAGGCCACCTGTCAACGTAATCACCTCTTTATAGAATCCTTTGAAAGGATGCCTGAGCAAATAAATCAACCTAGAGCTGTGATTCATGCTCGGGGGAGGGGGGGGCTGCAGTGCAGAAAGCGTGGTTAACATCGAACGGCAAGAATCCCGAAGCAGCTTTCTCATGCAAGCGTGAATTTTTGAGGATTTCTTTGAACTGTCAAGGTCTGGGAATCCCCCCAGCAAAGTCGGGGTTTACTTTCATAAAAAAAATAGGCGACGCGTGATGCACAGGACTTGCGCTTGTGTACGCATGCATGCGACGGTTAATGATTCGCTCAGACTCATGCCCATCAACCCTCAAATAATTTCAACGGCGGACCCGCTCGGAGTTCCTCATCTCACCGACGTGGTGAAGAAAACGATGCTAACGATGTGGGGGTACCTCCTCCCCTACCGTGGCCGTTTTGCCCTCAGCCTGCTGCTGGGCATGCTCAGCGCCGTGTTTAATGGTGTCATGCTCATCGGCTTCCAACTGATTTTCTCCCTGGTGCTCAAGGGGCAGACCCGTACCATGGGCGAACCCACGAATCTCCCCCTCATCGGTGAATTGAACTTGGCAAAAATTATGGGCGTGGATGCTGACACCCCCGTCGGCCTGACCGCTGTCATGCTCGCCTGCTCGTTCATCCCGCTGCTCATTTTTATTCGCGGCTTTCTCGCCTACCTCTCCAGTTATTTGCAGGCCTGGGTCACGAGCCGGGTAGTCTATGACATCCGTAATGAAGCCTTCCGCAGCGTGTTGCGCCAGTCACCGGCCTTTTTTAACAGCGCCAAGACCGGCGAGCTGATGCAGACCGTCACGAGCCAGACCAGCGTCGTACAGCGCAATGCCATGATGCTCATCCAGACGCTGGCGCAGCGCCCGCTCACGATCATTTCCATCCTGGTCGTGCTGTTTGCGCAGGATTGGTTCTTCACCCTCATGTCCCTGGTGGTGTTTCCGGTCTGTCTGGTGCCGATTATCCGCATCGGCAAACGCGTGCGCAAAGTGGGCGCGCGCGAGGAGTACGACTCACGGGAACTCATGGTGGCGATGCAGGAATCCTTCGCCGGTATCCGTCTGGTGAAAGCCTACGCCCGCGAAGACCACGCCGCCGCGCGATTTGAGCGCACCAACCTCAGCATGACACGCAACATGGTGCGCTGGACCAAGGCGATGGAGCTCGTTGGCCCTATGGTGGAGACCGTGGCCTCCTTCGGCATTGCGGCAGGACTCGTGTATGCCTGGCACCGGGGGCTGGAGGCGGAAAATTTCTTCCTGCTCGTCATGGCGCTGACGCAGATTTATCCGCCCGTGAAAGAGCTGAGCAAAGTCCAGATGACGCTGCAAAAAACCACCGTCGCCGCCAGCATGGTCTTTGAACTGCTCGAACGCAAACCTGACATCATGGATGCGCCTGACGCCGTGGCCGTAGGCCGAATGCAAGGTGCCGTCTCATTTCAAAATGTCACCTTCCATTATAACGAGACCAAGGGTGGAAAAAAGATGGTGCCCGCCGTCACCAACATCGATTTGCAGCTCGAGCCAGGGAAATTCTACGCCTTCGTCGGCCCCAGCGGCGCTGGTAAAAGCACGCTCTACTCCCTGCTGCTGCGTTTCTATGATCCAGATCAAGGAGCCGTGCTGCTTGATGGCCGCGATATTCGCTCCATCACCCAGGATTCGCTGCGGGCAAACATCGGCGTCGTCAGCCAGGACACGTTCCTCTTCCATGACACTGTCAGGGAAAACATCCGCTATGGCCGACTCGACGCGACCGAGGATGAAATCATCGCCGCCGCCAAAAAAGCACACGCGCATGAGTTCATCGAAAAAATCAGCGAAGGCTATGACGCCATCGTCGGCGAAGGTGGCTGCAATCTCTCTGGTGGTCAGAAACAGCGTATCGCCATCGCCCGTGTCATCCTACGTGACGCACCAATCCTGCTGCTCGATGAAGCTTATTCTGCACTCGATACCGAAAGCGAACGGATCGTTCAGGATGCCATTCACAATCTCTCCGAAGGACGCACCGTTGTCGCCATTGCCCACCGACTTTCCACCATTCTCGAAGCCGATCAGATCATTGTCATGGATCAGGGGAAAATTCTGGACCGGGGCGCCCACGCCGAGTTGTTAGGACGCAATGCGCTCTACCAGAAGCTCTACCACTATCAATACAGCGACGAGTCAAAAGTTGATGTCCCAGACTGCCGGATTCCGTTGGATTGCGGTCCGGGCAGCACTGTGCGTCTGGCGGACGGGTGATTGCGCAACTGACCGGATAAAATGCGCAAGATCGCCCGCCGGATACGTTGAATGAGGTATGATGAGAAGATTGCTCGCCGTTATCCTGCTGGCGGCCGCGACGGCGGCGCTGTGGGTCATGTTCACGCACGCAGCGCCGGCACCTGGCAGCCTGATGGTGTTTTGCGCGGCCGGATTGAAGAAGCCGGTGGAGGAAATCGCTGCCGCGTATCAACAGGAAACGGGCACCGAAGTGCGGCTTCAATATGGCGGCACC
>JBDNIB010001104.1:0-1896 GCA_041688535.1 Prosthecobacter sp. | reverse complement strand
CGAATGAGCTGCGCGAGGCCGTGGCGCATGATGGGGTGGTCATCCACCAGCAGGAGACGTTTCACGGCGTCGGAAGTGAGTGAGGGGCGGCGGGAATGAGGCATCGGACCAGGGTGCCGCCGAAGTCCACATGCTCGACGGCGAGAATGCCGCCCATCATTCGCGCGCGATGGCTCATGGTCAAGAGGCCCATGCCAGTGCGCCGACCGGAGACATGATCGGGAATGCCGACGCCGTTGTCACGGATGCAGAGCTGGCGCTGCCCATCCACCTCCGCGAGGCTGATCTCGATGCGTTTGGCCTTGCCGTGCTTGATCGCGTTTGCCACGGCCTCTTGGGCGATGCGAAAAAGCTGCGTGGCTGTTTTGTTGTCCGGCAACTGCACCAACCGGTCACAGCGGAAGGGACAAGCGACACGAAAGATACGCTCTGTGCTTTGCGCCAGTTCGGTCAGCGCGGCCATGAGCCCGTCCGAGTCCAGCACGACCGGCAGGAGCCCACGCGCCATCTCCCGCGCACGCACATTGGCCTGAGTGACGAGGCGCACGATCTCATCCAGATTGTCCGCCTCCGCGCTGCCGCTTTTCTGCAACTGCTGGTGCGCCACCTTCGCTAGGCAGCCGATGGCGGCGAGCTGCTGACAGAGATCATCGTGAATGTCGCGGCCGATGCGCTGCTGCTCTTCCTCGCTGATCTGGAGAATTTTTTCCTCCAACTGCTTGCGGTCGGTGATGTCGCGAATGATGCCGGTGAAGACCCGGCGGCCATCCGTCAGCACCACCTCGCCCACGGAGAGATCGAGCGGGAAGATGCTACCGTCCTTGCGCCGGCCCACGACCTCGCGGCCGATGCCGATGACCTTCTTTTTCCCGCTGCTCAGGTAATTCTGCACATAGCCGTCATGGCGGTCGTGGTAGGGCTGCGGCATGAGGATGCGTACGTTCTGCCCGATCAACTCCTGCGGGGTGTAGCCAAACAGGCGCTCGGTAGCGCTGTTCACTGTCTCGATGAGCCGATCCTCCCCCATCGTGATGATGGCGTTCACCGCCGTCTCGACGATGGGGTGCGCACGCTGCTCACTGGCACGCAGCGCGGCCTGAAGCGTGGCGATGTTCGGCGGTTCTGCGGAAGTGTCTGCAACCATGTCCCACAAGGTGGGCGAGGCATGGCGTTCCGGCAAGATTTCAAGAGCGTCGTTTTGCACGGCTGCTGCCTGACAGCAGAAGCGCTACTCTTCTGATCGAAGAGGTGGCTCGGGACGGGATCGAACCGCCGACACTAGGATCTTCAATCCCATGCTCTACCAACTGAGCTACCGAGCCGCTGCCTTGAAGGGCCGCTATTGGAGCATGCTTCAATGCTGGTGCAACGTGTTTTTCATGCTCCGCGAAAATTGCGGCGCAGGCTTATTTCACCTTCGCGGACACCGCAATGAGCACCCAGCCGATCATGAGACTCAGACCGCCCAGTGGCGTGACCGCGCCGAGCCATTTTATGCCGGTGTAAGCCAGCACGTAGAGCGAGCCGCTGAACAGCAGAATGCCGGTAAAAATCATGCGCCAAGCCCAGATCATGGCGGGGCGGCTGCTGGCGAACAAGGTCAGCACCAGCAGCATGACCGCATGCGGTAGATGATACTGCACCGCCGTGCCCCAATGCTCCAGCTCGCCCGCTGCCTTGAGCTTTTCATGCACCGGGCCATGCGCGCCCGAGGCGCCGAGTGAAATGGCGAGGAAACCCAGCAGGGCGGCGAGACGAAGGCGGAAAGGATCGGGTTGCATGGAAAAAGGGGCGGATGACGAATGCAGAATGACGAATGGAGGAGCCGAAACAAGCTCGGCTTTGCCACATTCGTCGTGGTTCATATCCACTCTGTGATCACCCGGCCCGAGACAT
>JBDNIB010001103.1:0-4577 GCA_041688535.1 Prosthecobacter sp. | reverse complement strand
AGGGTATAGTCATAATTCGCTTCCCGTGATGCCTAGGAAGCTTTCTGCTGGCCGTGACATGAGTTTGTCGCGGTTTTTTTGCGTAATTAGAGCCTGTCCCGTAGACGCAAACTATTGGTGGTAAACGATAAGTGTAAGAATAAATGGGCCTAAACCGCAAGGATTTCCTGGTCTAGGCCTAAAAACGGCGTCTATAATTTGGTGTGAACAATATTACCAAAGCCGTCTTCCCCGAAATTGCCCTGCAGAGCTGGCTGCGTCCAGCGCTTACGCCGGTGGGGCCGAACAAAGATTACGCGCAGTTTCGCGATCAACTCGATACGGTGGATAATCTTTTGCGATCCAGCCGCTTGGAATCGATGGCATTGGACTTTGCCCGGGTGGGCTACGAGTCGGTTGCCGCCGCGCCGCTGCGCCGTCGCATGCAGTTCGCGCTCAAGGCGCTGCGGGTGGAGGTATTGCGCATGTTATTGGGGAATATGAGCTTCCGAGAACTTTCCCGAACAATCGCGTCAAGTGACCTGTTGGCTAACTTCTGCGGGGTGCGCACGATCGATGGGATCAAAGGAGTCTCCAAGAGCGAGCTGGAGCGAGCCTCGAAGTGCTTTACCGCCGAGCAGGTGCGGGGGATGGGCCAAGTTTTTATCGAGATGGTCGCCGAGACGGAAGGGTCGGCCGAACTGGGACTAGCCGAGCCGCAGCCGATGGAGACGTGCCTAGTGGACTCGACGTGTTTACCGACCAACATCCACTTTCCGGTCGACTGGGTGCTGCTGCGCGACGTGAGCCGAACGCTCCTCAAGGCGGTGATCCTGATTCGTGGAACTGGACTGCGTGTGCGCATGCCGAGCGAGCCAGCCGTGTTCGCCCGCCAGATGAATCGATTGTGTATCCAGATGACGCACACCCGCCGCCGCCGCGACGCCAAACGGATGCGCAAGCAAGTGCTACGGAAGATGAAGCGTCTATTGAATGCCATCGGTGGACACGCCCGGCGACACCGTGATCGTCTGGCCAAAGAGTATTCGTCGACGCACTACACCGCGCGGCAGGCCCAACGCATCGTCGAACGCATCGATACGATGCTCACCCTGATGCCAGCGGCGATCAATCAGGCCCACGAACGAATCATCGGCGAGCGTCCAGTGCCCAATGCCCAGAAAATCCTCAGCGTGTATGAGTCCAACGTGCAGGTATTGGTCAGAGGCAAGGCGTCCGGCGAGCTCGAGTTTGGCAACACGTTGATGATCAGTGAAAACATAACTGGCTTGATCACCGACTGGCAACTCTACGAGCAAGCGGCCCCTGCCGAGTGGCGTCAGTTGGACGAAAGCATCAAACGCCAAACCCAGTTTGATGTGAGCACGCCGATTACCGCGACAGGAACCGACCGGGGCTTTGCGAGCAAACGGATGAGTCAAATCCTCAACGCCGCTGGCATCTACGATGCGACCTGTCCGCGCGATCCCCAAGTGCTCAAGCAACGCATGGCGGAACCGAAGTTTGCCGGTTTGCAGCGCCGCCGAGCCTCGACCGAGGCACGTATCGCCATCCTCAAGCAGCGACAAGGCAAACGTTTACGGGCCAAGGGATTTAAGAATCGCTACCTCTCGGTGGCCTGGAGTGTCCTCGGCCACAACCTATGGTTGATCGCCAGACTGATCGTCGATCAACCAGCCCGAGCCCAAGCAGCCTGAGCCCGCGATAAGTCCGCAACCTTCCAGTCTTGACGATCAACCGGACCGCCGGAGGCACTGCCGTAGGCGCGCTTCGGCGTGGATCAGGATTGACACACTATTGACGCCAAATCTTTGCATTAATTGGGCGAAATCCGCCTTTCGCCTTTCCGGAATCTCTCTTCTAAAATCCATCCTGTTGCGTCGTCGCCAAAATCCGGGTAAACGGGACAGGCTCTATCTATTGAGTATGAATCGAGGGCTAAATGCTGAGCGTAGCACCCTTTATCGCTTGGTCGACGCCCTGGAGTAGATCCCAATGCTGGAGCCCGTGATAAAGGTAGGTGTGGTCGATTTTTTCCGATCTAAGGCCGGCAATTGCTTCGTTGGTGAACAGAGGAACGCCTGCAAACGCCACTCGGCCGATTGAGAGCTTGAAGCTCAGAAGGACGGTTCCGGGAGCCTGAAGCTTCACATTGGAATTTCTTACTCCGGCATCCGAGAGATGTTCGGAAGTTGTGTTGATGACGCTTCGACTGAGATCGCGAATGGATACCCACACATTTGAGGATTCCTTCGCTGAGTCCCAAAACGTGGGCTCATTTCGAGACGGAGTGCCTCCAATTTCTATGGAGCTCAACTCGCCAAGTCGGCCTGTTTTCCAACCTTCTATCTTGCTCATGATATATACCCCAATCCTTTCAAAAACCCGTCGAGCGTGGTGAGAGTTTGAGGTGCGGTCGGACTCCAGTTGGCGGCTGGAGACGGCGTAGTTATCCCAGAGGTTTTCGGTGACGGCGACGAGGTAGCGTTTGGCCGGGGAAATGAAATGGTGGGGCGAGTGGCTCATGAGTCTGGGTTGAGGGTTTCGCGGTGGGTGAGGTAGTCAAAATCCCACGGCAACAGGTAGCGAAGATGAGCCAACGAGACGTCGCCTTCATCAACAATGCGGCACTCGCCGATTTCAATGCCGGGACAGCCGCCTAGGAGCTGCTCGAATTCGATGGTCAGGTTTTGCCGTTCTGTCTCCGACAAAGTCGCGTCAGGCGCAAGCACCAGCCAAGCGATCAGTTGATAGGGATTCCCATCGTTTAACTCGTCGTGCCGAGGGGTGCAGTTGATGAGAATGTCGCGGAAGTGATGCCCGTTGCTTTGAAAAAAACGTTTGATCGCACGCTGGTCACGAGAGAGGCGGAGGTTAAACGCGTCGGGAAATGCGGGCCGGGTGTAGCGTTTGGCGATCCACTGGGTGACGAGGTCACTAAGTGGGTCATCGATCGGATGCGTTTCTAAAGGGGCGCAGGCTGTCAGGCAGATGCGGGGGCGGCGGTGACGGTGGTGGCAGAAGGCGCGAAAGCAGCCTTCGCCAATGGCAAAATCTAAGAAGCGGGGGTGGCGGCCGTGGGCAAAGTTGCCGTCAGTGCGGGGAATTGGTTGAAGGACGAGAAATTCGACGAACGGTTCTTTCTCGAAGTCGGGCTGCACCAAGTCGCAGTCGTGCGTCAGCACCAAGAGGAGTGCGTCGGGCGGGAGGTCAGGCAACGCGTGTTCGGTCATGGCGAGCTGCCCGGGAAAGAGGATCGACCCTTGTTGCCAGCCTCGTTGGCGAATCAGCTCTGCGGGGTCCACGGTAGTGTGCGAGGCAACGGGTGAAATCAGCCTCGGCCGGAACCGGAGAATGACCGCAGGGTGCGGCGTTGAGTCTGCTCGGGCAGGGGTTGCAGCGCGAAGCGTGCCGCAAGTTCCTCAGCCGAGGGCGGACGGGCGGTGACAGCTTGGCGATGCAGGGAAGCGAGTGCGTCCAAGCGCGCTCTCAGGACGGGCAGATCTAGGGCCTCGGCCGACAGTAGCGTGAGCAGGGCGGGCTGATCGGCGATGGGCTCGCGGAGGAGTTCGCCGAGGGGGCTCGCACTGTGATCGCGCCAGGCGGCGGCGAGCTCAAGGCGCCCACCGAGACGTTGTCGGTTCTCGGATTTAACGGGTTTACCCGCAGTCCAATCATAGATGGCTTGGCGGGATACACGGAGCACTTGGGCGAGATTGACCGTGGACAGGCCCAAGGTCTGACGCAGAGAGGCGAGTGCCTCGGGCACATCAATTGAGAAAACCGGGCGATTTTCAGTCGCACTATCAACGAGCAGGGCACCGAGGTAGGTGTAAAAAGTCGTGCCCAGACGTTGGGTGAGGCCGCTCGCCGAGCGGTTTGATCCGGTGCTGGAGCTTGGCGACGGCCACGCGGACGGAACGCGATCTTCGACGTCCATGGAGAGGTCGCAGTGCAAGCCAATGTAGGCCGAAACGGGAGGGAGGGTTGCGGGGATCATGCTAGAAGGCTCCATTCATCGAGGGCATCGGGAGTGACACTGGCTCGGAAGGCTTTGGTGTGATGGTCGTGCAAGTGCCAGAAGTGGGCGTGAATGGAATCGGTAGAAAAATCCTCCTCTGCGGTCAGGATATGATCGAGGTCGAGCAGGCCGAATGGCGATTTCTGGCGGAGTTCGCGAGGGATGCTCAAGGTGAGTGGCTGTAGATCCGGAGGGAACCCGTAGCCACGGATGGCTTCGGCGTAGCGATGGATGAATTTCGTGTTACTGCCGGTCTGGCTCACCGATTCGGAGACAAAGCCTTCGCGGGTGTCGCCTTCTTGGACGGAAAACCCGCGCAGGCTGGAGGAGAGATAACTTTCAAGGGATTTGCCGGGAGCAGGCGTAATGAGATCCACATAGCGGAGGCCAATACGTTGGGTGAGCGTCGGCTCCATGCCGTTGCTGAATACATCCAGAATCGCGCCAAACGCTTCCGCGAATTGTTCAAAAAGTTTGTAGTGAGTGACTTGGTAGGTGAGCGAATCTTGGTCAATGAGGACTGAGCGGGTGAGGTCCTTGTCTATAAACTCCCATT
>JBDNIB010001102.1:0-2370 GCA_041688535.1 Prosthecobacter sp. | reverse complement strand
CCTGATGCTCGGCGAGGAAACGAAAAATCTGCCGCGTGCGCTCCGCATAGGGCCGCCATTCGGACTCGGCAGCGCCGTTCGTCTTCAACAGATACGTCGCGTAGTAGTGCGCCTTCCCCAGGGTCTCGCGCACGGCCCGCGTAAGCTTCGCGTCCTCGCCATGCACCTGCGCGGCTTCTTGCAGCAGCAGCGTCAGCTCCTGCGTCGCCCCAACGACATCGAGCATTTCCAACTGCGCTTTCGCCTTTGCCAAACGGATTTGATGACGCACCAGCGGGCGCTCGCTCTTCGGCAACTCGCCGGTGAGTTTGTCATACTCCTCGATGATCAGCGCGTAGTCCGGCTCCGGCGCGGCTTCCAATTCTCGGATCGCCTTGACGTGCGCGCGTGCCTGCACCCGCGCGAGCTGATCCTGCCCCTCATTGAAGTGATAATACAGTACCGCCACCGGACAGAGCAGCCAGAGCAGGGTGAAAAACTTCCTCATGCCGGCAGCACCCTCTCCGTGTTACGCCCGCCATTCGCGGTGCGGCGTTCATTCACATTCACCCGCCAGGTGCTGCCGAAAAACTCCTGCGCGATCGAAATGCAGGCGTTGAGCAGCGCCCCTAGCACCATCGCCAGCACAGCGAGCTGCGCCAAGCTCAAGCCTTTCCGCAGCGCGGCCAGCGGCACTACCAGATCACCCAGCGCCGTGGTCGCGAGATGCTGGGTGTTCACGTCGTCGTAAATGCCGCCCAGCGCGGTCGCGAGTCGTTGCAGCGTGTCGCCTTCCTGCCGCGATTGATGTCCGTCGATGTAGGTGCCCTTGGTCGGATTACCGACACCGAGCACCAGCACTTCCTTCACCGATTTGGGCCGCTCATTGATCGGCGCGAGGCTCACGGAGTCGCCATCGGTGAAGATGATCATGCGCGTGCTGCCGTTCGGAAAACCGGCGACGTGCTTCAAAGTGTCGTTCACTGCCTTGCCGAGGTCGGTTTGACCAACGGGCATGGCATACGACAGCGGCAGGCCGTTGAAAACATTGCGCACGAGTTCGGGATCACGCGCCTCCATCACGACGGGAATGGATTCCGTGTAAAAGCCGATCACGCCGAAGCGCAGATTGCCGCTGACACGTTTGAGAATGCCATCCACCACGTCGCGCATGCGATCCTGCCGCGTCAGCGTGCCTTCCGGGCCAGCGTCCACCAGAAACATGCTCGGCGAAAGATCGGCCACGAAGACCAGCCGCGTCGCATCGCCATCCGCCGCGTTTTTTTCATGCTGATCACCGCCCAGATGGAGCAGGACCAGCGTCACCAAACCCCAGGTGAAGGCCGCGAGGCTGGCCGCACGCACCAGCGGCACGCATCGCGTCCAACGGCGGGCACCCACCGGCCCAAACGCCAGTCGCTCCGCCACATGCACACGTCTAGAGTGCAGCCATTCGGCCAAGGCGACGAGCAACAGAACTCCAAGGGCGGAAAGCAGGGGAATCATACTGCGGCAGCGGCCCACGCATAAACGTTGCGGGCGCGGCTGTCGCCGTCCCGTAAGCATGGGTCATTAGATTTCCGTGGAATCATCGCCGCTGAACAACGCCGGAGCGGTGGCGCTTTGTTCAGGCTTTTATGAAACCATTCGACTCACCGCTCCTCCACCCAGCCTGGGGCCGGATAGCTGCCGAGCGTCTTCACCTGCACGGCATGCTCTTCGAGCGCGCTGATCGCCTGCCGCAGCGCGGCATCGGTGTGATGGCCGCTGATTTCGAGGAAGAAGCGTGCCTGAGTGCCGCAGGGCGTCGGGCGGTTCTCGATCTGGCGGACGTTCACGTTCCGTGAGGCAAAGACCTGTAGCACTTCCATCAATGCGCCGACGCGATCCTTGGAATGGATCATGAGCATGGTGTTGTCGTTGTCCGAGGGCGGCCCGGAACGGCGACCGAGAATGATGAAGCGCGTCTGCGTGGCGTTCTCACGCGGCGAGGAGGCGATGACGCGCAGGCCGTGCAGTTCGGCGCTCAACGGAGTGCCCAGAGCGGCGGTGGCGGGATTCTGCGCCGCCGTGGCCGCCGCCGTGCCGGAACTGCTGCTTTCCACCAGTTTTGCGCCGGGGAAATTCTGTGCGAGCCAGGGGCGGCAGTGCGCGAGCATCTGCGGCTGGCCGTGAATCTCGGCGATGTCCCCATTGGCGCTCTGCGCCATCACTGCGGCATCGGCTTTCCACAAAATCTCGGCGTAGATCTGCAACGAACTGTCCGCCAGATGATCGAGCGTGTGATGCACGGCTCCCTCGGTCGAGTGCTCAATGGGCAACACGCCGTAGTCGGTCGTCTGCGCCGCCACGCGGCCAAACACGCCTTCCGTGGTGGCTTCCGCGAGGTAT
>JBDNIB010001101.1:0-9902 GCA_041688535.1 Prosthecobacter sp. | reverse complement strand
ATCGGCGACGCGTAGGGTGTCCAGCGCGCGCTGGGTGATGTCACGCAGGTTGCCGATCGGAGTGGCGACGAGGTGCAGACCTGGCTTTAGCCGACCGGTGATCTCCGCAGGTTCCCATGTTGCCGCCTCTTCGCTCTCGAGCGGTTCTGGTGTTAAATCCTGCTCCAGCGGCATGTAACGGGCAGGCAAGTTACCAACCTTCGGACACTTCATCCGCCAGGCTGTAGGCAAGACGCTGGGCGGCATCTTCGAGAAGTTGGGTTTCCGAAAGCTGGAGGTTGGCATCAAGAATGATGTAGGAGTCGGCGAAGACGTTGCCGTTGTGCAGCACCGTGCCCGAACCCGTTTCCTTGATGATGTAGGAGCTGCTGAGCGTCGCCAGAATCTGCGAGGAGCGCAGGATGTTGTTGCGGTCGGAGCGGAACTGGGAGCGGCTGATCGTCTGAATCTTGCCTTCCAGGACGGCGTCAGCCTCGCCTTTGGACACGATTTGATAAGAGCCGTGGTTTTGGAGCTGTTTGATGACCGCATTCGTCACGAGCACGGCAAGCCGGGGTTCCAAAGTGAGGTTTTCGAAGGTCGGCACTGCGATCTTGGTAACATTCCGCAGATGGGCGGGCTTTTGGCCGCCAAGAGTATAGCCCGCGCAACCGGAAAACAGCAGACACAGAGGAGCCAGAACAAGGAAAATTTGTTTCATCCAAAGATGGGTTTGAGAAGTGGCGCGCAGAATGGCGCGCTGCCACGGTCACGCAAGAGTTATGACGCAGGCTTAACCGCAGATGGCGGTGGGGGGACGGGCAGGGTGCCGGAGGCGGGAGCCGGTGGCACCAGCGGGGCGGGAGGCACGGGCAGCAGCGCCGGTTTTTCCATTTCCGGCACGGGTGGCAACAGGGAGCCTGCACCGGGTGCCGTGATGCCTGGCCGCAAGGGCAGTGTCGGCTCCTGCAACGGAATGGGCATGAAGCCGTCATCACCAGTACGCATCTTCGGCTTCTGCGTCAGCCGGGTCAGCTCGGGAGCCAGCGGGCCGACGTATTCAGGCCGCGACTTCAAATTCTGCGCCGTCAGGGCCGTGTAGTCCTGCCCTGGGGTTTTCTTTGCATTGGCCACGCCGTCAGGATCAGCGGCAGCCAGTTCGGCCAGCATAGTGCGAGCCTCGGCGGAAACTTCGGGGGAGCCGTATTTGAGCGCTTCATTGAGATAAATCGCCGCCGCCGGGGTCTTGCCGGTGCGCTGGTAAAACTTTGCCACATTCAGTGATTGATTGGCCTCGGCGGTGTTCACCTGGCGGAGAATCATCTCGGTTTCTTGCTTCCTGTCGCCACCGGGGTTGGCGGCGATGTAGGTGCGCAGCGCGTCACGCGCGGCCAGCAAGTTTGAGGCGTCCTCGCTGCGCTGTGCGGCGATGTTGCTGATGGAACCGATGCGGAACTGTGCCTCGGCTGCCTGGGAGGTGTTGGGGTAGTTTTCCACCACCTTCTGATAGGCGGCGACGGCCTTGTCCTTCTCCTTCATGTCCTGCTGGATTTCAGCGATGCTGAACTGCGAGAGCGGGGCGAACTTGCCGAAGGGGGCGTTCTTGATGATCTGCTCGTAGAATCCGATCACATCAGAGGTGTTCAGTTTCATCGGGATCAGCAGCAGGCCGGACTGCTTTTTGCCGCCCTTCGCCTCTTCGGCGATCTCAAACTGCTTCTCGACGGCCTCGCTGAAACGGGGGCTGTCCTGGTAGCTGGTGATGAATGCCTGCAGGGCATCGAAGGCAGCGTCCATCTTGCCCACATGGCGGACGATCAGCGCGTTCTGGAAGGACGCCTCGGCACCGCTTTGCGTGAAGGGGTACTTTTTGACGATGGCCTGGTACAAATCCTGGGCTTTGCCAGTTCTTCCAGCGTTGTGGGCCAGCCGGGCCTCGGCGAGCATGGCCGCAGCGGCGGATTCCTGCATCTCACGCTCATTGGCCATAGGGGCCACTTTGTCCTTTTTGCCAGAGAACGGCCAAATGGCAAAAGTCGGGGTGGCCAGCGCGAAGCAGGAAACAGCACATGCCAGCAGCATGGGCCAGCGGATGGTGAAGGGGGATTTCATCATGGCGATAGTATGTTCTGGTTAAGCATGCGTCAAGGTTGCAACACGCTTGATCCATAGAGCATTCTGCCGCCCTTGTTTTATCCCGCCTTCCGGTTTATGGCCTACTATCCCCAATGACCGACGCCGAAATCCAGTCCGCCATCCTCGACATGGGCCGCCGCGCCCGCGCCGCCTCCTACGCGCTCGTCAAACTCACCACCGCGCAAAAAAACGCCATCCTGCTTGCCATGGCGGATGAGATCACCGCCCGGCAGGACGGCATCCTCGCGGCCAACGCCCTGGATCTCGCCCGTGCAGCGCAAAATGGCCTGAGCAAGGCCATGATCGACCGTCTCACGCTCAATCCCGAGCGCCTTCAGGCTGTCGCTAATGCCGTGCGCGAAGTCGCCACGCTGCCTGACCCCGTGGGCGAGCTGTTGACCGACTGGACCCGCCCCAACGGCCTCCACATTCGCAAAGTGCGCGTTCCCATCGGCGTCATCGGCATCATCTTTGAGTCCCGCCCCAACGTCACCTCGGACGCCGCTTCGTTGTGTTTCAAAACCGGCAACGCCACCATCCTACGCGGCGGCAGCGAGGCCATCGACAGCAATCGTGCCCTTGCCGCCGCCCTCCAGGCCGGCGGCGAACGCGCCGGTCTGCCACCCGATAGCATTCAGCTCATTCCCTTTACCGATCGAGCCAGCGTCGAGCACATGGCACGGATGGACCAATACCTCGACCTCATCATTCCGCGTGGTGGCAAAGGCCTGATCGAAAAAGTCGTCGCCACCGCCCGCATGCCCGTCATCAAGCACTACGACGGCGTCTGCCACGTCTATGTCCACGCCGATGCCGATCTCGACATGGCGGCGGACATCATTGTGAACTCGAAGTGCCAGAAGCCCGGCGTCTGCAACGCTCTCGAAACCTTCCTCGTGCAGCAGGACATCGCCGCCGCGTTCTATCCGCTGATTGGCAAACGTCTGGCCGCAGCCAAAGTCGAAATCCATGGCGATGCCACCGCCTTGCAGCACCTCGGCGTCGCCGCCGTGGTCGCCACCGAGGCGGATTGGAGCACCGAGTACCTCGACCTCATCCTCGCCGCCAAAACCGTCAGCGGTTTGGATGCTGCCATCGCCCACATCAATCAATACGGCTCCCACCACACCGACAGCATCATCACGCAGGACCGCCCCACAGCGGAACGCTTCCAGCATGAAGTCGATAGCGCTGTCGTGCTGCACAACGCCAGCACCCGCTTCAATGACGGCGGTGAATTCGGCTTCGGCGCGGAAATCGGCATCTCCACCGACAAGCTCCACGCCCGCGGCCCCATGGGCCTGGCCGAACTGTGCAGCTACAAATACCTGGTGGATGGCAGCGGTCAGACGCGCGGCTGATGAAAGCCGATGAACCCGCGAGTGCTTGAGTCGTTCTCGTTCTCCTACTCGTCCTCGGAACGGCACCGCAGGCCGAAAGTAAGTTCATTCCTTTTCCACGCTTTCGATCAAGCCCCCACCCCGGTTTTGGTCATGCCGGATCTGGATCTCCGCAGGCTCCCAGCAGTTCCCCGTATGAGAAATCGGACACGCGCATGAGCACGCGGACGCTGGCACCTTCATGTAGTGGGAAGTCGGGAATGCCCTTGGCGATGAAGCCCCAGATTTCTTTGCCATTGGGCAGCGCGGCCCGGCAATTACGGGCGTCGATCAACTTACTGATCGTGGCCACGGTTTCGACTTGGTCGGCGATTTCCATCAGTTCGTCAGGGGGATGGCCCGGCGGGCGGGTGCTTCGTCACTGGACTCAGCTTTGCGTTTCCAGTCGAACTGGGAAGACTGAAACAGAGTGCGGGTAATAATGAGGTCCACGGCGCGTTGCAGCACGGTGTCGCTGGGTTTGGGATCGTCTCCCGGCAGGGATTTGCCCGCCGAGCGACGCAGGTAGGCTTCCAGTTCGGGATTCTTGTGGGCGACGAGCGCGGCTTCATTGAACCGCGCCCGTGGCTGGTCGGTGATGGTGCCTTTGACATCCTTTTCTCGGCTGGCCTCGAAGACCTGACGTTTGTTGGCGATGGGCAGGCTGATGGCAAAGTCGGGTTGCAGCCCTTTTTGAAACACCGAGCTGCCATCGGCCAGCAGCACCTCGGCGCGGGCAAAGCGCAGCGACCACTCAGCATCCACCGGTACGGTTTCATAACGCACCGCACCACCGCGTGTTGGCGCACCGATCAGCAGCGCCTGCCGCCGCTGACGCAGCACGGCGGCGATGGTTTCACCGAGGTTGTTGGTCTCGTCATCCACCAGCACGAGCAAGGTCTGCGACCACACCGGCTCGCGCGCATTGGTTTCCGTCTCGGCGCTGGACTGGCCCATCTGCTGCATCTTGAACAGCACCTCGCCCTTGGGCACAAACAGACTCAGCAGAGCTGCCGCGTCATTAAAATCTCCCGGTGGTGCTGGCGTGCGCAGATCGAGGATGAGATGGGTCGTCTTGGCGGCCACAAAGGCGCGCAGGTGCTTTTCCACCGCCGCCATTTCCTGCGCGGTGAAGGCACGCGGGCGCAGGTAGGCGATCTGCGGTGTCAGTTGCTCCGCCTGCACGCCGCTCAAGGCTCCCGGCTGGGCCTCCGAGCTGCGTGACACCAGTTGAGCACCGAAATCCAGTCGTTCGAGCAAACCGGCCAGTGCCGCTCGGTTCAACACCTCAAAGGTGAGGTCGCTGCTACGGATGTACTCCTTTTGCAGCATGCGAAACGCTGTCTGGATGCCCGCCTGGCTGATGTCCTGCGGCTTCTTCTCGTCCACGGCGAAACCGGCGGTGGTGAGGGTCAGGATGAAGGCGAGTCGTCTCATGCGTGCGCTTGCTGGAGATGATTGAGAGCATGTACGGTGCCTGCGCCAGCACTTTGCCAGGCGAAATGCTGCGCGATGGCCCGGCTGACGAATTTTTTGGCCTTTGTCACGGCTGCATTCAGTTCCAAGCCCTGCGCCAGACCGGTGGCGATGGCGGCGGAGAAGGTGCAGCCCGTGCCGTGCGTGTGAACCCCCGGCGTGCGTGGCGCGGTGTGCCAGAAAATTTCGCCCGCATGGCAGAGCACATCGGCGGCATCACCCCGCAAATGCCCGCCCTTGACCAGCACGGCGGCAGCAAAGCGTGCGCTCAGCTCCCGCGCACATAGTTCCATCTCAGCGATGTCGCTGACCTCGCGGTCCCACAGCACCCGTGCTTCGTCCAAATTCGGCGTGATGAGAGTCGCTAGCGGCAGTAGTTCTTCGGTCAGCGTGCGCACCGCCTCGTCTGCCAGCAGTTTACCGCCGCTGGTGGCCAGCATGACCGGATCAACCACGAGCGGAATGCGGCCATGACCAAGTCCTTGCCAGGCTGCTGCCACCGCATGCACCTGCGCCGCGCCACCGAGCATGCCGGTCTTGGCGGCGGCAATCGGAAAGCCGCCAAACAGCACGCGCATCTGATCCACGATGAAATCCGGCTCCAGCAGCCGCACCTGCGAGACGATGCCGGGCGTTTCTGACACGACGCTCGTCAGCGCATTCAACGCATAGCCACCCAGGGCCGAAATGGCCTTCAAATCCGCCTGCACTCCGGCTCCGCAGGAGGAATCGGAGCCTGCGATGGTGAGAACGACGGGAAGGGGAGGCATGGCGTGGCTGCGATGGTAGAAGCCGGGCCGTATTTTGCAAACCCCGGCTTGTGACGGCCCGCGCATGAACTAAGCTCCGCCCATGAATTTCGATCCGCTGCCAGGACTCACGGTCAAAGTGGACAGCATCGCCTACGACCCCACGCGGCCTGCTCCACCGGACCGGCCGCACCCGTTTGTGTACCATCTCTCCATCCACAACGACTCCACCGACATCGTGCGCATTTTTGGCCGCAAGTGGATCGTCCGCGACACCGATGGCGACACCATGGTCGTCGAGGGCGACGGCGTCGTCGGCCAGTTCCCGAATCTCTCGCCCGGCGAGACCTTCTGCTACAACTCCTACCACGTCATCAAGGCCGAAAGCACGGCCACCGGCTCGTTCTTCGGCACCACGACCGACGGTCGCCGCGTCTGCACCCGCATCCCGCCCTTCGAGATGCAGCCGCCGCTGATGGCGTGAATCACTCCTTCTCGCACACAATGCGGAACCCCACGCTGTCGAGATGAATGTTGTAGGGGTCGGGGCCGCGAAACGAGGCGAAGAGGCGCTTTTCGCCGCCGGTGCGGAAGGCTCCGCCGCGCACGATACGCAGGGTGTTGCTCGGTGGGTCATACCAGCCGTCCACCCATTCCCACACGTTGCCGGCAAAGTCGAATAGGCCGTTGGCATCCGCCGGATAGCTGCCCACGGGCGCGGTGTCAGCGTGTTGGTCGTCGATTTCCAACCACTTGCTGTCGTAACTGCCGCGATACTTTCTACCGAAGGCTTCATCGCAAAAATTGCCGACATCCTTAGCGAGTGGGCGGGTGCCCCAGTGGTAGATGCCGGTGCTGGCAGGCTGCAGTTTGGGGGCCACGTCGGTTTGCTCCTTCAACCCAGCCAGCAGGCTCCACTCGGCATCGGTGGGTAGCCGGTAGCTGCGGCCTTCCTTCTTGCCCAGCCATTCGCAAAACGCCTTCGCTTCCGGCCAGTTCACATTCACGGCTGGATGATCAGGCGTCTGCGGAAAATTCGGTTTCTTCCACTCGATGTTCGTCGCCGTGGCGAAGGGTTGGTAGTCCTTCACCCGCGTTTCAAACCGGCACACCAGCAGGTTGATGCGCGCCACACGCACAAACGGCATTTCCAGGCTGTTGGTGAAGGCCGTGGCGACTGTGGGCGTCTGCGCTGGCGCGTGTGCCGACAGCAGCAGCACCAAGATGGAACACAGGCGGTTCATGCTTATTTTTTCGCGGGTGCGGGTTGCCACTCCCATTTTTCGCCGAAGAATCCGGCATCGCTGATGCCGCCGGGAGCCTGGCTGGTCTTGGGCTGAGTGAGGTCCACCACGGCCCAGTCTGGCAGCTTCGCCACTTGCCGGGCGTTGTTGAGGTAATCGTACTCGCGGTAGGTGAAGCTGCTGTTGATCACGACGTATTTCGCCGGATTGAGCGGGTTCGGGAAAATCAAAATGGGCGCATTCGTCGCGGCGTCGTAGGTCTTGCCATTGGCGATGAGCTTGTCCTTTGACCACTGGATCGGCAGCTTGTCGGCGATCTTGGCGAGGATCGCATTGCTCTGCGGATCACCCCAGAGGATGAGGTTGTTCGCGGCGATGTCGGCGTCGCTGATCGCGCTGTCGTCTTTGATCGGTGCATCACCCCGGAACTGTCTGCGCCACTCAAACTGCGCACGTTCCAGTTCGGACTTGGCCCAGGCATCCACTTTCTCGCTCCAACCGGCCTTGGTCGGCTTCACGAAGAGGAACGGGTCCATGAAGGCGTCGTCGATGGGGCCTTGCAGGCCGTGCTTTTTCGCCAGCTTGTCAGTGTCATCACCGACAATCGTTTGCGACCATTTGCCGTTCGTCAGATGAAACTTCACCTGCCAGGAGCGGTCCACTTTCGGTCGGGTGACTTCAAGCTCCTGCCCGTCGATGAACACCGTGGGCTTGTAGAGCAGGGATAGTGGGCAGTGGCCGCTGGGCATGTCGAGCGTGAAGGCGCTGATGTTTTGCAGCTTGATGGTGACCTCCGAGGTGCCGGTGATGCGCGCATGGATGCGGCCGCGTGCCCAATGCTCCGCCAACGCATCCACCGTGACCCAGAACATGCGGTTGTAGCGCAGGAACCAGCAGGACAGATGCACTTCCTTCGGCGCACTATTGCGACCCATGGCGGCGATGCTGGCGAGGCGCTTCTCGATCTCGATGAGCGAGTCAGGATGAATCTTGTGCGCCGTCTGCGGGCCGATGATGTGCAGCAGATCCACGTTCTCAGCACGCAGCGCCTTCTCCATCATGTCAGCGGCCTGCTTCTGCTTATCGATCTCGCCGCTGTAGGCCACGGTCGGGCAGTTTTCGAGGTTCAAGGCGTTGTCCGTAGCATTGTACCAGCGCCACAGCTTTTGCTGATACCACGGTGCGCCGCTGACGTCTTCGCTCTTGAAGCCGCCGAGGAACTCCGGCGTCTCGGAGAATTCCGCGCCCGGATTCGCGCCACACCATTTGTCCGCGTAATTCACCGCGAACTGCCACGCCGCCGCCCCGCCCATGCTGAAGCCGCGCACGATGATGCGGTCCTCATCAATAGCGTAAAACTTGTTCGCGTGATCGATCGCTTCGAGCAGGTCGATCTCGCCCGCGAACTTGTTCGCGCAGCAGTAGCGGCCATAGGGATGCAGCACGAGCGCACCTTTCGGCGCGATCTGGCCGATGGTCTTGCGGCGCTGGTCGATGAAGCCGAGTTCGCTGAGCGTTTCGCCGCGTCCATGGCACCAGATGTCTAGGCGCACCGGTGCGCCGACGTAGCTTTCAGGAATGACCATGCCGTAGGGCTGGATCGAGCCGTCGATCTTCGAGCGATAAGCCCGCACGACGAGCCCCTTCTGCTGCGTCCACGGCGTCTGGCCCGTCTTGAATTGCTCCGCACGTTGCAGACCTTCAGCGATCAATTCATCGGCGCTTTTGAGTTCGCCCAGTTTGTGAACCTCATTGTAGCGCAGCGCCCAATCGACCGCCTTGTGGTAGATCTCGATGTCCGGCAGCAGCTCGCCAAGCAGCGGGTTCTTCGCCTGCGCCTTGGCGGCTTCGTCGATGGCCGTGCGGAGTTTTTGCAAAGCTTCCGTGAGTCGCGCACGATCCGCGTCAGGCACGGCGACACCTGGAGGCGGCACTGGGCGCACATCGGCGATTTGATTGTCTTTGACGCCGTCGGCAAGGGCGGAACTGACGGCGAGGAAGGTGAGCAGGAGGCGCTTCATGGTGGAAGAAGAAGGTGAATTACTTCTTGCGGGTACGCCGGGGTTTCTTCGCGGCAGCGAGCAGCGGCACGTTATGAATCTCCAACGGCGCGCTGGTGGCGCTGTCGAACTCGGCGGCGGCTTCCAGACCGATGCGCGCGATGTCCTCGGCGGTCTTGCCTTTGTCATACGCCGCCTGCATGGCACCTAGCGCGTAGTCGCGGCCGGAGCCAGCGGCCCAGAATTTGTGAAACTGCTGGGCGGAGCGATACGAGTAGATGGCGAAGATGCCGTGCTCGTTCGCCATCAGGCCGTAGAACTGCGTCGTCTCATATTCCTCGCCTTTGTCCGGCATCGTCGCCATGAAGTACTCGGCCTTCATCCAATGATGCGCATGACGGAAGGTCTCAAAAATGGCATCGCAGGAGGAAAAATCACGCGGGCGCTCGGGATTGGCGAAGTAGCTGTTCATCACCACCAGACTGGCCGAGGTGCCGGTCAGACCGATGAAGGTGTCGGCGATCTTGGTGATCTTCGTCTTATTGACGACATGCTGGGCCTTCTGCCGCAGTGAGCCGAGACAACTGAGGGTATCCGCGCCAATACAGGCGACGCCTTTTTTCTGAACAACAACGATGGTGGACATGAGTGCGCATGATTAGCGGCTGCCCGTCGATCACGCAAGCGAGTCCCGCCCCGCCAAGAAGACGGACTTACCAAGTCCGCTCAGCGCCGCAGGGAGTTGACCAGCGCGTTGTAAGCCTGCCGCAGCGCCTCCGTGTCCGGGTCGGCAAAGGCCGTGATCCAGGCGGACCAAAGGGGTGAACGAACTCCACGAAGCGTCTTGGACTGCGGTGGGAAGCGCAGCGCCACACCGCTTTCGCGAGCTGAAGAGCGCTCTTCGGCCTCATCACAGCGGTCAGCCGCACAAAGCGGTGT
>JBDNIB010001100.1:0-6050 GCA_041688535.1 Prosthecobacter sp. | reverse complement strand
CCTCAAGATCCACATACAAGAATTTGCTCTCCGTATCTGCCTGTTCTAAGCCGCTACGCACAACCTTCCAAGGCGTGTTCAATCCCAAGGCCATTGTAAATAAGTCGTTTTGATCCATCACCAAACCTGCCATCTCCCACCTCTCTGCGCCACCCGCTACCCATTCAATTCAGCGAGGCGGCCTTTGAAATCAAAGAAGAATCAGAGTTCATTAAAAAATATGGGATTAAAACTGGCTGGAGGTTGCTTTCTATGGGGCCATCAAAGAATGGAGAAAAGCCAACTGTTTGGACTTTGAGGGAGATGTACAAGCGGTTTTCGGAGTCAATGCTATCCGGCGTCCCGCTTGAGATGTCATTCACAGATGGTGCCGCCAACATTGAATGTGTCTATCCTTTGTCCAAATGATTCAGCATCACGAAATTGGTTTAGCAGAATGTTTTCTTATGAATGAAAAAACATCATTAAAGTGGTGCTACTTCTCACTTCATTTATTCCGACTCAAAATGTTGTTCGCTGTCTGCGGCATCGTAAGTCAGGTATTGGGCATTGCCTGCGTTTATGCTTACAGGCACTTCGATGACAACACGGGCAGTGTTCAGGGGGAGTGTTTTTTGGAGGTGTCTTGCGGGCGACGGCTCGCGCTTTCTCGACTCCTGCGGCGAGGACTTTGTCCACGTAGCCTGGGTCGGCGATGATTTCATCGCGGCGAGTGATGAAGGGGGCGAAGTAGTCGGTGACGCCTTGGATGAGGCGTTTTTTTGGAATCGCCGCCGCTCATCAAGAAGACCAAACCCTGCTCGGCAAAGTCAAACGCGCCGACGAATTGGCGATTGAGGAGGGGGAGGAGTCTGCGCTAAAGCTTCGCCATTCATGACCGAGGAACTACAAACCCTGCGCGACATCGTGACCCGCCTGGAGGAGGCGGGCATTGACTACATGCTCACGGGATCGGTGGCGCTGAACAGCTGTGCCCAGCCGCGCATGACGCGCGACATTGATCTGGTGGTGGCGTTCTTTTTGAAGGATGCCAGACGCATCGCCGAGGTGTTGGGGCCTGACTACTATGTGTCTGCGGATGCGGCACGTGAGGCGGTGGTGAACCAGAGCAGCTTCAATGCGATCCATCAGGCGACGCTGATCAAGGTGGACTTCATGATTCGCAGGCGGGAGGACTACCGGTTGCATGAGTTCACGCGGCGCATCCGGCTGCGGGTGGCGGATTTTGAGTTGTGGGTGGTGAGCAAGGAAGACCTCATTCTTTCCAAGCTGCACTGGGCGAAGGAGTCGCAGTCGGAGCGACAGCTCGCGGACGTGGAGAACTTGATTGCGACCGGCTGCGACACCGAGTATTTGAAGAGATAGTCAGCCGCATTGAACCTGACAGATATGCTGACACGGGTTTTGCCGTGAAAGACACAGCGCCGGAGATCAACGCCATGATCTTCGCCGCAATGATGCGCAAGACGCCGGAAGAGCGCCTGCTGATGGGCTTTGACATGATGGCGACGGCGCGAGCTCTGGTGCGGAGCGGTCTGGAGAAAGATGAAGGCGGAACTGAGGACGAAAAGCTTCGCCAGTTTTACCAGCAATTCCATGGAGCAGCTCGCCCGTGGTGATGGCATCGCCATGAAGTGGTGGTAGAAGTGGGGAACCGCTTCAATGATGCGTGAGACACCTTTGTTTCAACGCGAATCAGCCGAATGGCGGAGGTTCAACCCAAGCCCACGGCATCTCGCACGCGACTGAGCGTCTTTCGTGCGACGGCTCTCGCTTTCTCGGCTCCTTCGGCGAGGACTTGATCCACGTAGCCTGGGTCGGCGATGATTTCATCGCGGCGGGCGCGGAAGGGGGCGAAGTAGTCGGTGACGCCCTGGAGGAGGCGCTTTTTGAAGTCGCCGTAACCGACGCCGCCGTTGAGATGGTCGGCGACCATGGCGTCGTAATCAGATTGAGGGGCGACGAGCTTATACAGCGCGAGGATGCTGCTGCCTTCGATCGATTTGGGGGCTTCAACGGGGGTTGAGTCGGTCTTGATGCCCATGATTTTCTTTTTGAGCGGTCCAGGTTCCTCAAATAGCGGGATGGTGTTGTCGTAGCTCTTGCTCATCTTCTGGCCGTCGAGACCGGGGACGACGGCGGTGGCCTCCTGGATGCGCGGCTGGGGCAGTTTGAAGAGACCTTCGCCGAAGGTTTCGTTCATCTTGATGGCGATGTCGCGGGTGACCTCGACGTGCTGCTTCTGATCTCTGCCGACGGGGACGACATCGCTTTCGTACATCAAGATATCCGCTGCCATGAGCACGGGATAGGCGAACAGGCCGTGTGAGGCGTGGAGGCCGCGGGCGACTTTGTCCTTGTAGCTGTGGCAGCGCTCCAGCAGGCCCATCGGGGTGACGGTGCTCAAAATCCACGCCAGCTCGCAGTGCTCCGGCACGTCGCTTTGACGAAAGAAGACGCATTTGGCCGGATCGAGGCCGCAGGCGAGGAAATCGACGGCGAGTTCGCGGACGTAGCTGCGCAGGGCTTTGCCATCCTGCACTGAGGTGAGGGAATGGTAGTCGGCGATGAAGTAATAGGCGTCGCCTTCATCCTGCAGCTTGAGCGCAGGCTCCATCATGCCGAAAAAATTGCCGATGTGGAGTCTGCCGCTGGGTTGAAGGCCGGAAAGGATGCGCATGGGTTGAATAGCTGCTTGAAGATGGAGGCGGAGTTTGAATGACGAATGCGGAATGTCGAACGGCGAATGCCTGGTAGCAGGCCGATGAACGCGGTGCGGCCTGCTGCCGGGCATGCGATCCTGGACGGCTGCTAAAGCAGTTCCCTCAGGGCGCTGGTGTTGGCCCTGGCATCAAAGAAGGCTTCCAGCGGCGCTTGAAAACCGGTGATCGCGGTGCTGATGAGCGTGCCGCTGCTGGATTTCATGTTGAGCTCGTAGCGGCCATTGATGAGGAGATGCTGCTCCAGCATGCACTGTTCGGCGTCCACGATCCAGTATTCCTGCACCCCATGGGCCTCGTAGTCCTGGAATTTCACGCCGCGATCCCGCGCTGAGGTGCTGTCGGAGAGCACTTCGACGATGAGATCCGGGATGGGGAACTTCAGGGTGTCTTGTTGCAGGGTGGCGGCTTTTTCCCGGCCGAAGAAGACGATGTCCGGCTCGTAGTCGTTGCGGGGGAAGACCACGAGGCATTTTTCCACCTTGATCTCGCCGATCTCACGAGCATGCACAAAGGCAGCCAGCAATGTGGCGATGCGGAGCGTGACATCCAGGTGCCGGTTGCGCGCGGGCAAATGCAAGACGACTTCGCCTTCGATGAACTCGACCTTCATCTCCGGTGTCATCTCTTCATAGAACTTCCGCCGCCGCTGGCGCTCGGCGGCGAGCATGCTGGAAAGTTGATCCACGACCTCGGGCAGGAAGGGCGAGGATTGGAGCGGAGCCAGAAGTTCAGCCAAGGATGACATATGCAAAGGATAGCCAAGGCCGCAGAATCGACAAGCGGCGATCTCGCGGGCAACGCGCGGCGGCTCACGACTGACAGTGTTGCGTCCGTGAGCTTGCCGCAGTTGCGATTCGCTGACCGGTTCCAACGGTGATTTGCCGTGGAGGTAATGCCATTCTGCTATTTCGATTTGGCTTTCTCGAAGTTCACGGCTGAGGGAAGATTTTTCAGACGGCCTGCTGATTTGAGTGAGTCTGCACCGTGAAGCGCTGTAGCAGCGTGAAACCCCAGGCCAGACAAAACAGCAGCATCCCCGCCACCACGACGCAGGCGGCCATGGAGCAGCCAAGGATGAGGCTCAGGTGCAGGCCGCCGACGGCGCAGAGGACGGCGTGCAGCAGGCTGAGCCAGAGGCAGGTTTTTAATCGCGTGCTGAGCAGTTGGGCGGTGGCACCAGGTAGGATGAGCATGGCGATGACGAGGATCGCGCCCACGCTTTCAAACGCGGCGACGATGACGACGGACAGCACGCCCATGAGCACCAGATGTACCATGCCGGGCCGGAAGCCTTGCGATCCGGCCAGCAGCGCGTCAAACGAGGTCAGCAGCAGCTCCTTGTAGAAAAACACGACGAGCAGCGCCACCAGCGCGGCGACACAGGCCATGACGAGTACCTGCTGCGGCATGAGTTCGTTCGAGCCACGAGCGAGATAACTGAGCTCGCCGTAGAGTACGCATTCGGCATCGAGATGGACCTTGGAGGCGAACAGATTGATCATCACAACGCCGAGCGCGAACAAGGAGCAGAAGGTGATGCCGATGGCGGCGTCCGCCTTGATGCGGCTGCGGGTGTGCAGGAATTCGATGAGGAAGGTGGTGAGCAGCCCCGCGCCCACCGCCCCGGCGATCATCGCGGGCAGTGTGAGGCTGCCGGAAACCAGATACGCGGCGGCAAGTCCCGGCAGCACGCTGTGGCTAATGGCATCTCCCACCAGCGCCATGCGGCGGAGGATGAGATAGTTCCCGATCAAGCCGCACGCGGCGGTGACGAGGAAGGCCATGAGCGTCATCCAGCCATAGGTGTCGAGTGCCGTCGTCCACGGGGCGACGAAGACGCGATGAGCATCGAAGGGAGGGAGGAGAGCGTTCATGCGCGGAGGAATGACGAAACCAGAATGACGAATGCCGAATGAAGTCCGAAGCCCAAATGACGCGTGAGCCTTCCGAGCTACGTCATTCGACATTGATTCGTCATTCTGAATTCGCGTTTCGTCATTTTATCGGCTGTAAACGGTTGATTCGGCGTTGTGCCCACGCCCCTCCGTGCCATGCACCTCCCGCACACCGGGAATCGTCTTGCCATGTGGATCGAGCTGCGGGAAATCGAGGCGGCGTTCGAGCTGGCGGACGATGTCTTCGCCGAGGACGTGCTCGATTTTTTCAGCGTCGTCATGCACATGGTCTGCGCCGTAGTGCATGACGTTGGTGAGATACAGCTCCCACAGGCGATGGTTGCGCACGACGGCGCTGGCTTTGCGCCAGCCGGTGGGGGTGAAGTGCAGCATGCTGCCGTCGTCGCTGAGTGTGGCAAAGCGTTCGCGCAGGAGCTTGTCGGCGTTGCTGCGTTCGACTTCGAGCGGTTCACGGCGCAGCTCGGCGAGTTCGAGCAGGGAGATGCCTTCCTCTTTGAACTCCCGGCGCTCGGCGAGGTGGTACATGGCTTTGAGCGTGTTTTCGCGCTCGATGCGCTCGCGCTGCGAACGTTGCCGCCACAGCCGTGTGAGCCAGCCTTGTTGCGGGCTGAACAAAAAGGCCACGGTGAAGATCGCCGCACCGGCCAGCACCATGAACGGCCCGGTGGGCAGATTGGTGCCGAGAAAGGAGAAAAATGCGCCCAGCGCCGCCGTGCTCATGCCGATCAGCGCGGACCACAGCAACACGCGGTGCATGCGGTCGGTGATCAGGCAGGCGGTGGCCGGGGGAATGATGAGCATCGCCGACACCAGCACGACACCGACCGCCTGCATGGCCGTGACGACGGCAAACGCGGTCAGCAGCATCATGGCGTGATGCAGCAGGTTCATCGGGATGCCCAGCGTCTCGCCAAACGCGCGGTGGAAGCTCAGCGTGAGCAGGCCGCGATAGCCGAGCGTGACAAACAGCAGGGTAACCACCGCCGTGACCGCCATTAGCGTGATGTCACTGCCATTCAGCGCCGCCGCCTGGCCAAAGAGGAATTTGTCGATGCCGCTTTTGTTGCCGGTGGGCAGTTTTTGAATCATGCCGATGAGGCACACGCCAACGGCGTAAAACGACGACAGCACCAAGCCCATCGCCGCGTCTTCCTTCAAGCGCGTGCTGCGCGTGATGGCGTTCACCGTCAGCATCGAAAGGCCGCCGACGAGCGTCGAGCCAATCAGGATCGCCACCGGGTCTTTGGTCATGTTCCAGAGAAACCCCAGCGCGATACCCGGCAGCACCGCATGCGAAAGCGTGTCTCCCACTAGCGCCATGCGCCGCACGACGATGAAGCCACCGAGCAGTCCGCAATTGAGGCCGAGCAGAATGCAGCCGATCAGTGCCATGCGCAGCGAGGCGTCGCTG
>JBDNIB010001099.1:0-2876 GCA_041688535.1 Prosthecobacter sp. | reverse complement strand
GCGCGAGGTTCGACTCAAAGGTTTTCCAACAGCCTCCGCATCATCCCTGGTTCCTTCGGCCCGAGCTCAGGATGTCTGACGTTAGAAGTGAGATGCCGTCACTCCTTGGGGATGCTTTTTCCGGCGAACCCTTTTAGGGCCGGGAGGAAGACGGCGGAGGCGGCATAGCGTTGCGTCGGGCGCGCAGCATGCTAGCCTGAAACCGTCATGCTGAACCTGCTCCGAGAAATGCTGCGCTCGCCGGTGCTGGACATTGTCCAGCGCCTGAAGGGTTCTTTGGGCCTGCCGGTGAAGGAGCTGAGCACGGCGATGAAAATGAGCTACATGGGGGTGAAGCAGCATTGCGTGGAGCTGGAGAAGGCGGGCTTTTTGGACACTTGGCGGCGGCCGAAGGGGGCGGGCCGGCCGGAAAAGCTATACCGTCTCACCGCGAAAGCGGACGCGCTGTTTCCTGGCTCCGGCCCGACGCTGACGCTGGACCTGCTGACGACGGCGGAGCAAGTCTTTGGCGAAACCGCCGCGCCGAAGCTGCTGTTCACCTATTTTCAGGCCAAAACAGAGGTTTTCACGGCCAAACTGGCCAAGGCGACCACGCTGCCGGAGCGCGTGAAGCTGCTGGCCCGGCTGCGCAGCGCGGAAGGCTGTATCAGCGCTGGTGAAACGGACGAGAAGGGCCGTCTGCTGCTGGTGGAGCATCACCGGCCGCTGCGGGAGCTGGCCGCGCGGTATGCGATCATCGACGAGCTGGAGTGCGAGATGATCGAGCGCCTGCTGGGCTGCGAGGTGCGACGTTCGGTGGAAGAAGTCTCTGGCCTAGTGCGTGTTACTTTTCAAATCAAGACCACCGCGCAACACGAATGACAGCAGGGAAAGCAGGGCAGGGACTCAGAAGCATCAACATCGCACTTGGCGCAGGCATCAGCCTGCTGGCAGCCTGCGCGGGCAGTGTGGGGCCGCTCAAACCGGCCTGGCAGCAGGATGCGAACCTGTACCATCACGGCGTGCCAGCGCGGCCCTCCCAAACGGCCACGACGCCGCATCTCGTCGCCCGGGTGGTGTATGCCGCGCCGGATCACTTGCGGCGGCTGGTGGAGCGGCAGGGCGATGTGCCGGACACGCAGCGTGGCCCGGCCCGCATGGGTGATGGCACGGTGGAACTGGCCTTGCAGGATGTGGCGACGGGAAAATGGCTGGAGTCGCACCTCTGCGGCGGCATCCTGTTTGTCTCCGGCCTGCCGAACCAGGCTTACCGCATCGTGCTGAAAAATCGCACGCCGATGCCGCTGCAGCTGAGTGTGGGCGTGGATGGCAAGGATTTGCAAACCGGGGCCACCGCCGCGTTGCGCCGTGGCAGCCTGCGGTTGGAGCCGCATGGCACGCTGACTTTGGAGCAGGCCGCCCACGGGCCCCTGCTGTTCAAGACGGTGAGCGGGGATGCGGCGTTGTTTGACTCCAGCGCACACGGGCGCACTGGGTTGCTACAGATCGCGGTGTTTCTGGCCGCCGATGCGCCCAGCTTTGGACCGCAAAAACTGCGCGCGGGCCAGATTGCGCCGCTGGGATTGCTCCCGGTCGGAGCGCCGGAGCAGTATCGCTGAGGCTTGCTGCTTGTAGGATCGTCGTACTCGGTTAATTTGGCGGCGCTCATGTTTCGTTTCCTGCGCCGTCTGCTGCTGTTCCTGATTACCAGCTTTGTGCTGGCAGGCGGCGTTTATCTGAGCACAACGTCGTTTCGTGAGCGCTGGCATGGTTTTGTCATTGGCGAGCTGGCCCAGCATGGCGTGCTGCTGGATTTTGAGCACCTGACGGTGAATCCCTTTGGTGGACTGGTGGCACGCGGGGTGCGGGTGTACGTTGACACGGACAAAACCCATCTCATCGCGGCGGTGGACCGGCTGAATTTGGATGTGGATTTCGGCAGCCTGATCGCAGGCCGGGTGAAAATCGACGCGCTGGAGCTGCTGCACGCCAGTGTGTCACTGCCGGTGGACCCGGAACGGCCGGAACTCACGGTGATCGAACTGAAGGACCTCAGCGCGCGGGCGTTTTTGGAGGGAAACCGCCTCGACATCCGGCAGGCGGAGGGGCTGCTGTCTGGCGGGCTGCACATCTCCATCAACGGCGTGCTGGAACTGCCGGAGCCGGGCAAGGAGCCGTCCCCAAGCCTGAGCGCCATGGAGCGGCTGAGCCTGCTGCGCGAGCACCGTGCGCAGATTCAAAAGGGGCTGGACTGGCTGGCACGGTTTCGCGCACCGCATGCGCCCAGCCTGCGCGTGGCGGTGTCTGGTTCTCTGGAGCGACCGCAGGAGCTTAAGGCGGAGCTGGTGTTCCAGGCCGCCGGCCTACAGTTTGAGGATTATGTCTGGCAGGAACTCGTCGCGGAGGCGGAATACGACGGCGGGTTCATCGACTTGAAGCGGCTGCATTTGCGCGATCACCTCGGCACGCTGGCCGCCACGGCCACTTGGCGCATGGGTGCGGAGCAGGTGCGCTTCCGTCTGACCTCCAGCGCGGATCTGCCGGCGCTGGCGCGGGCGTTTTTCGATAGCGAGCAACTGCGTGAGGTTGTCTTCTATGAAGCGCCACAACTGGCGCTGGAAGGCCGCCTGTTCGTCGGCAAGTCGCAGCCGGATGACTTCCTGCCCGCTGCAGTGACCGGGCGACTGGACTGTGGTCGTTTCGGCAGCCGTGGGGAGATTTTTAATGCGCTCAGCCTGAAGGTCGGCACCACGCGGGAGGGCATCTTTGTGCGCGACCTTCTGCTGAAGCATAAGTCCGGCAGCCTAGCGTTGAACCTGATGAACCACCGCGAGCAGGGCTTCAAATACGACCTCGTGTTGCGCATGGACCCGAATGTGTTCCTGCCCTTTGTGCCG
>JBDNIB010001098.1:0-5620 GCA_041688535.1 Prosthecobacter sp. | reverse complement strand
GCCGGTCGCCCCAGAAGGTGGCAACGAGCAGGCTGGTGAGCGCGAGGAGGGCGAGGCCGTTGAGGACATGGAAATTCGTGACACAAAAGCTTTTGCCGGTCATGATGACCAAAATTCCCAGAGCGACCTGAATGCCTGGCATGAACAGGAGGCATGTGGCAACCGGATGCAATGACAGCAGCGTGACGAGCCAGCATCGCGAGCGTACTGCGACGAACAGAATGAGCAGCGCCACGCAGAAGCCCCAGTACTTGTGCGCGAAGAGCAGAAACACATCCGGCGGCGAGGTTGGCGGCAGCCATTGGCCCTGGGTGGTGAGAATATCGCTGGCGGCGAGGTGGTCGCGCTGCGTGTGCCGTAATGAAGCGCCGAGAACGAGCTGGCCGAAGACGCAAAGGAACAGGGTGAGCGTCCAAAAGCGCGCCTGCGCAGCGGCTTTGGCGGTGAGCACGAGACGTCCCTCCGTCCAGGTGCGTGAGGAGGCGAAGGCGATGAACACGAGCAGGCAGAAGAACACCTGGCCGAGCGTGCCGTGCGTGATGCCGAACGGATCGGACATTTTCAGCACACGCAGGCCGCCCAGGGCGGCCTGTAGCACCACCAGCATCAAGGCGAGCGTGGTCAAACCCCGCAGCAGGGGCCAACGCTGGCTGTACCATTTGAGTACCAGCCAGGCGAACCCTAATACCGCGATGAAGGTAGCAGCGCCGAGCGAACCCATGAAGATCAGCACCAGAAAACCGAGGGCGCACAGGATGATGCCGACGCCTTCGACCCAGCCGGGCCGAAACTTGGCAAACTGCCAGTAATACATGGCCAGCACGAGCCAGCCGATGGTCATGGCGATCCAGCGATGGCCATGCTCCAGCAGCAGCGCGGGCACTTTGTACCAGCCTTCGGGATTGATCCGGCCGTAGCACAACGGCCAGTCGGGTACGGCGAGGCCCACGTCCGCCGTCGTCACCGCCGCGCCCCACCAGATCAGCACCACGCCGACGGCGAGGGTGAAGAGCGAGTAGCGATGAAAAGCTCGGGATGGCATGACAGGCAATGAATCAACGAGCGGCCAAAGCAGAAGGGCAAAATAATGCGGTCATTATTTTGCCCTTTGATGCTGCCATCATGGCGGATGGAAATTAGTGAGCGGCAGGCTTCGGTGCTGCGGCTGCGGCGTCCGTGGTCTTCTTCAGCGCGGCGGCAGATTGCTCGGCGGCCCAATCGTCGTATTCCTTGGCATCGACGACTTCGAGGTTGGCCTTCATCTGTGCGTGGCCTGGTCCGCAAAGCTGGCCGCAGATGATGTCCCAACTACCCTTTTTGATGGGCTTGAACCACATATGGCTCTTCACGCCGGGGGTGGCGTCCTGCGCGGCACGCATCGGGACGATGGCGAGGTTGTGGATCACGTCCTTGGTGGCGACATCGACGATGACGGGGCGGCCGACTGGCAGCTTCAGGGTGGTTGGATTGACGAAGTCGTCCTTGCCATTCGGGTCGTGCAAATCTTTGCCCGTGGTGTTGGTGGCACCATCCACATTACTGAGGTGCCAGGTGCTGAGCATCATGTCGGTGCCGGGATATTGGAAATTCCAGAGGAACTTCTCACCCAGCGCCCGCAGACGGATGGTGTCGGGGGAGGTCGGGTATTCATCGGCCTGATGGGCCCACAGTGGGAAGGCAAAACCGAGCAGCAGGATGGCCTCGACGATGGCCACGCCGATCTCAACGTGCGTCGTGGCATGGCCGCGGAAGCCGTGGTAGTCGGCCCGCTTGTTCTTGGTGCTGCGGAAGCGCCAGAAGGCGATGACCAAATAGGTGGTCCAGCCGATGAACAGCACGAGCATGAACCAGTGGACGAAGCCCAACATGTGATCGACCAGGCCGCCGTGTTCAGAGGCGTTCGGGGTTTGGCCCAGCCAGACATTGATTGAATCAGGTTTCATAGGGAAAAGAGAAAGTTAGATGGCGGTAGTAAGAGTGGCGGCGTGCTGCCGCTGGCGGCGCACCAAGGCAAAGACGATGCCGGCGGCGGAGGCGAACATGAAGACGAGAACGCCGAGCATGAAGAGAATGGCAAAGCCCTGGGCCTGGCCGACGAGGCTGCCTTTGTCCGCCATGCAGGTGGCGCAGGCGAGGAGTGAGGATGCGGGCGCGAAAGTCATGGTCAGACGATGATGGTGCGCATTTTTTTGACGAGGTACCAGGCACCATAGGCCAGCAGGGTCAGGCAGAGCAGACCGGCGTAATTTTTGAGCCCGCTGACACCCGCGCTCGCCGCTTCGTCAGGCATGAGATGCATCCACAGCCAGAACCCGCCATCGCACAGAATGGCGAAGACGAGAAAGACGACGTGGAAGTACTTGAGCGACATGAAAAGCGGCGGGCTACTGCTCGACAGGATTGTAGAAGCCTTTGAACTCCAGCGGATCAGCGTGCGAGAAGATGAACAGCAGGAACAGGGCAAGGACGAAGACCAGGGTGAAGGCGAGCACCTTGTAGATCAGCGGGCGCTCGTGATTGAGATGCATGAAGATCAGCGCGACGAGCGCAGCCTTGAAGGTGGCCACGATCATGCCGACAAGGATGTTTAGGCTGTGGGTGGGCAGCTCCACATAAGAGAGCCACACCGTGATGCCGGTGAACACAATCAGCGTGATGCCGATGATGATGTATTTTTTGACCGACTTCTGGATTTCTTCGATGTTGTCAGACATGACGTGAGAGAGTTGAGCGGTGAGAGGGTCTTACAGCAGGTAAAGGAGCGGGAAGAGGAAGATCCAGACCAGATCGACGAAATGCCAGAACAGGCCGCCGACTTCGACGCGGTTGGCGAGGTGCTCAGGGTCTTGCTTCAGGCGTTTGTTGTCGAAGCAGAGGAAGTAAGCCAGCACCAACGCACCGGCGACAACGTGTGCGCCATGCAGGCCGGTGAGGACGAAGTAGATGGCGTAGTAGGTGTTCAGTTTCGGCGTGAAGTTGGAGAAGAAGGTGATGTCCTTCTTTTCGATCACCACCGTGGGATGGTGCGCCTCGCCGTGTCCGTCGCCATGTGCGGCAGGTGCATGGGCTTCCGCGCTGTGTTTGGCACCTTCGCCATGAGCCGCATCGGCTGCTGGTGGCGTCGCGGAGTGCAGCTTGAAGTACAACGCTTCTTTTTGCAGCGTGGCGGACCTAGCCTTGTCACGCGTGGGGTATTTTTTCTCGAATTCGGCGATGTGGTGCTCGCGACTGGCCACAAAGGCATTCTGCCAGTCCGCCATGTAACGCTTGTCAAAGGCGAGCGAATGATCCGGCTCCGCTACGCCACGCGTGTCGATGCCATCGACTTCGAGCGTCATCTTGTCGTCGGCCAGTTTGCCGGTAGCGACAGTACCATCCTTGAAGGTGATGCTGGTGTCGGTATAACTGAAAATTTCGGAAGGCTTGGCGGCAATTTTCAGCGGTGTGACTGCGGTGAGCTTGAAAACCCCAGCGCTCTTCTTGTCGGCCTCGGCCTGCTTGAGAGCGGCAGCCTTCAGTTCAGCGAACACTGCTTTATCAAGGCTGACTTCCTTGCCGTCCGCCGTTTTGAACTTCGGTGCCTCTCCTTCGATGTAGGGCAGCACATAATCGAGCGGATCAGCGGTCACCGCACTGTTGCGGGCCGGGATGGTGAACGATAGCTCGGTCACGTCGCCGAATTTCACCTGATAGCCATGCGGCAGATGTCCGGTGAGGAAGGTGCCATCCGTGAGCTTCACGGCGTAGTGGGCGAACTTGGCCCGGTATTCCAGGCTCTTGTTGAACATGAAAACACCGGCACAGATCACGGTGATCGCCATGTTGATGCGGTACCAGCCAAACTTGCGCAGCTTCAGGCAGGCCCAGGCCATGACCACGGTAACGGATGAGGCAATGAGCACGATGGTGTTCCAGAAGCCTAGGGTGACATCGAGATCATGCACCGGCCACGGATAATCCGCGCCGACGCGGAGGAAGATGTAGGCGGAGAACAGGCCGCCGAAGAGCATGACTTCCGAGGCGAGGAAGAGCCAGATGCCGATTTTGGCATTGTAGAGTCCGGTGTCTGGCCGGGCGTGAACGGTGTAGGGGATATCCATCTCAGGTCAAAGGGTCAGGGATCAAAAGGGTCAGGAAGTGGGATTAGTGATGGCCAATCGCCTTGTCCGCAGGAACGGGGACGGGCTTGCCGGGTTCGGATTCCCACTGCGGATAGAAGTCGCTGTTGTGGCCGGGCACGCTGTACTCGTAGGGACCACGATGGGCGACGGGTTCAAACAGGAAGTTGCCATGCGGCGGCGGTGTCGGCGTGGCCCAATCCAGCGTGGTGGCGTCCCAGGGATTGTCGCTTTCGATCTTCTTGCCGCCTTTGATGCTGAACCAGAAGTTGATGATGAAGGGCACCTGACCGAGGGCGAGGATGAACGCGCCGACGGACATCACCACATTGAGCGAGAGCATGTTGTCCGGGATGTTGAAGCCGAAGAACGCGCCGATCTTGTGCGTCAGCGTGGTGGTCCAATGGGAGAAGCTGGAGGTCTGCTCGAAGTATTTGCCGCCATCGTACCAGCGGCGATGGAAACCGGCCATGCCTTGGAACAGCATGGGCATGAACACGAGATTCATCCCGATGAGGGAAGGCCAGAAGTGCCACTTGCCCAGCTTGTCGCTCATGAAGCGGCCGGTGACCTTCGGGAACCAGTGATAGATGCCGGCAAACAGCGCGAAGATGGTGCCGGGGGCGACGACGTAGTGGAAGTGGCCGATCACATAGTAAGTGTCATGCAGGGCGAGGTCGATGAACGTGAAGGCGAGCGGCAGACCGGTGAGACCGCCAATGCCGAACATGGGCAGGAAGGCGGAGGCGAAGAGCATCTGCGTGTTGAAGCGGATGGAGCCGCCCCACAGGGAGATCATGAGGCAAGTCAGCAGCACCACGGACGGCACGGAAATGAGCACCGTGGTGATCTGAAAGTAGGTGGACATCATCGTGCCCATGCCGGTGAGGTACATGTGATGCGCCCAGACTAGGAAGCTGAGGAAACCGAGCGTGAGCACGGAATAGACCATGGATTTGTAGCCCCACAACGGACGGCGGGTGTTCGCCGGAATGACCTCAGTGAGGATGCCGAAGGCGGGCAGAATGAGCACATACACCTCGGGATGCGCCAGGAACCAGAACAGATGCTGATACAGCAGCGGGTTGCCGCCGCCGGAAATGTCGAGGTGCTTGCCGCCTTCCATCAGGCCGGTCGGCAAATAGAAGGAGGAGCCAAACACACGGTCGGACAGCTGCAGGATGGCGGCGACTTCGAGCGGCGGGAAGGCCAGCAGGAGCAGGAAGCCGATGACAAACATCGCCCAGCAGAAGAACGGCATCTTCATCCAGTTCATGCCCTTGGTCCGCAGGTTGATGGCGGTGGCGATGAAATTGACGGAACCGAGCAGGGAGGCGGAGATGTTGAACACCATCGCGGTGAGCCACCAGGTGTGGCCGTGGCTCCAGGGACTCGTCACGCCGAGGTTCAGAGTCGAGGCGAGCGGCGAGTACATCGTCCAGCCGGTCTGCACCGGGCCGGTGCCGACAAAGAAGCTCCACATCATCAGCACGCAACTGATG
>JBDNIB010001097.1:0-1064 GCA_041688535.1 Prosthecobacter sp. | reverse complement strand
GCCACGGGCGGGTCTCGGCGTTGTCGAGGATGGCGTTGGGCTTGCGGGCTTCGAGCTTCGGCCAATGAACGGTGCCGCCGTTGAAGTGACAGGGATAGAGCAAAGGCACGGTGCCGCGCTCGGGTTGCTTGCGCAGCGCGTCCTTGAGGCGGAAGTCCACGACGCGCCCGGTGGAGACGGTGACGCCCAACGACGCGAGGCTGGCGCTGAGGCCGTCCATGGTTTCCTTGGCGGTCGCGTGGCCGGTGGTGGAAGGGATGTGGATGAACTTCTCGGCGTCGTGCGGGTGGACGATCTCAGCGAAGGGAAAGACGGTTTCGGTAACGTCGGCACCCTGCTCGCCACTGCTGCTGGAGACGATCATTTCGCGGGGTTGGTGACGACCTTTCACCGCGTGGAATATGATGTTTTCCTGCAACACGCTGTCTTCACGAAAAGCGGCCTTCCTGGACTCGAAGACGTGGAGGCGGCGCAGTTCGAGCTGGCTCAGGAAGTCCTCGCGAAATGGGCGGAAGTAGGGGCCATTGCAAAAGCTCCGGGGCGTGATGCCGACGAGTTGTCCGCCGGGAACGAGCAAGCGCTGAATCAGCGCGATGAAGCCAGTGTAGAGGTTGCTGGTTTCAACGCCAACGGAACGCAGCGCACGGCGCTCGGCAGAGTGGGTGCTGATTTTGCGATACGGTGGATTTGCGATGGCGGCATCAAAGGCGGGCGGCATGGAGCCGAACAAATCGCCAGATAGCCGCGACGACATTTCCTGGATGAAATCGGCAGAATGGATGGTGAACGTGAAGCGAATCCCCGCAGCGGTGCAGCGGCGCTCGCACTCGCGCAGGGTCGCAGCCAGCGCGTCCAGAATTTCACAATCGAGTTCGTAAAGAGTCGCTTCGATGGAACGGACGCCGTCGCGCTTTTCACAACATCGGGAAACGAATGCAGCGGTGAGGGAGCCAGCGCCTGCGCCCGCATCCAGCAGGCGCACTGTATTCGGGAGCGGCCCAAACATTGAAGCCATGAAGTCAGCCACAGGCATCGCGGTGAGGAACTGTCCGAGTTCCTCCTGG
>JBDNIB010001096.1:0-3841 GCA_041688535.1 Prosthecobacter sp. | reverse complement strand
TTTGGGTGTGTGCGAGCAGAAGCGCTTCTGCTCCCGGCCACATGCCAGGCGCGATCCGCAACCGCTGTTTTTTTTCAGCGGGCGGCAATAGCGCCGTGACCGCCAGCAGCAGCAGGGCGCACAACGGAATCACGAACCGTCTGAACTGGGTCTTAAAATCGCTCATGCCATGATCATGCAACAGGTCGGCGCTTCATGTCCACTCTTGGGTCGTGTAATTCGGGGGCATTAAAAAGCGCAAAAATTATGTCCAAAAACGCCCGCCAGCCTGCTTATTTGAAGCAGACACCCGCATTTGCCCATGAATCTCATTCCCCATCACGAACTCCTCACCAACCGCCGTGACTTCCTACGCCGTGGTGGCGCGGGCTTTGGCACGCTGGCGTTGTCGGCGTTGATGGGCGAGTCGCCGCTCATGGCGGCGCTCGGTGATGTCTCCGGCACGCCGGGAACGCCGCAGGCGGCGAAGCTCGCGCACAAGACCGGCAAGGCAAAGAGCGTGATCTTCCTATTCATGGAGGGCGGGCCGAGCCACCTCGACCTGTTTGACCCGAAACCGCTGCTGCGGCAGCTCGCCGGACAGTCCTTGCCGGACAGCTTCGGCAGCGTCATCACCGCCATGGGGGAAAGTCGTGCGCCGCTGATGGCGGACAAGCGCGAATGGCAGCAGCACGGCCAGAGCGGGCTGTGGATCTCTGACTGGCTGCCACACACCGCGCAGATGGCCGATGAACTGTGCGTCGTGCGTTCCTGTGTCTCCAATGGCATCAATCACGCCGGCGGCGTCTGCCAGATGAACACCGGCAGCATCTTCGGGGGACGTCCGTCGCTCGGTGCCTGGGTGAACTACGGCCTTGGCACGGAAAACCGCAATCTGCCCGCTTTTGTCGTCATCAAGGACACCGAAACACAGGTGGTGAACGGCGTGCGCAACTGGGGCGCGGGGTTCATGCCCGCCACCTATCAAGGCGTCGAATTTGAAGGCGGCACCACGCCCATCGACAACCTCGCCACGCCGAAGGGCATCAGTGAATCACGGCAAAAGGGCAAGCTCGGCTTCCTCAACAAGCTCAATCGCGACTTCAACGCCACGCGCACCGATAATACCGAACTCGACGCCCGCATCCGTGCCTATGAGCTCGCCTTCCGCATGCAGTCGGAGGCTCCGGAAGCCGTCGATCTGCGCGGCGAGTCCGAGGCGATCAAAAAACTCTACGGCATTGATGATCCGAAGACCGAGGTCATGGGCCGCAACTGCCTGCTCGCCCGCCGTTTGGTCGAGCGCGGTGTGCGTTTCGTGCAGCTTTATCACGGCAGCGGCAGCAAATGGGACGCGCATGACAAGATCGAGGGCAATCACACCAAATACTGTGGCGAGCAGGACAAACCCGTCGCTGGTCTGCTGCGCGATCTCAAAGCCCGCGGCCTCCTTGACGAAACGCTCGTCATCTGGGGCGGTGAGTTCGGCCGCACGCCGATGAGCGAGAAAGGCGATGGCCGCGACCACAATCCCACCGGCTTCACCATGTGGATGGCCGGTGGCGGCGTCAAAGCTGGTACCACCGTCGGCAGCACCGACGACCTCGGCCTGCGCGCGGTCGAGGACAAGCTCCACGTCCACGATCTCCACGCCACTATTTTGCACCTGATGGGCATCGATCACACCCGCCTCGTTTACACTCACAAAGGCCGCCCCGAACGCATCGACATGAACGAGGGGAATCCGTACACCAAGATGCAGGCGTAAAGTGGTCCGCACAGTCCCCTGTGCGGCGCTCCGCTTCTTCGAGAACTCCGCGCCCGGCCCAAGGAAACCGACAACATGCGGCTCTTGTTAGGAAAGGAGTCCTGCCGCCTTGCCTCATCGCCGGGACATGATAAACTCCTTCCATGCCAACCAGCGAACCTGCCTCCACGCGTCCAGCGTTGCACCAAAAAATTGACGCCATGCCAGACGAGGATCTGGCGCTCGTCGAACACCTGCTCGAAAGAGTGGAGATGGACAGACTGTGGCATGAAACGCGTGGTGATTTCGCCCAAGACTGGGCGGAGGGCAGGTATGATCGCCTTGACCAAATCGTGCAGGAGGCACGTGCAGAGTTGCAGCGGAAAGCCGCATGATTGTGGTCATCGACACGAATGTGGTGCTGCAGGCGCTGAACCCAGCCCATCGTCATGGGGTGATTTTGGATGCTTGGTATGCGGGGCGGCTCACCTGGGCTGTTTCCACCGACATCCTGTTCGAATATCAGGAAGTCATCACCCGGCAGTCCGGGCCACAACGCTGGTCGCAGTTGAGCCGCATTTTGGACTTGGCACCAAGGCATCAGCACAATTTGATCCAGGTCGCGCCAGCGTTCCAGTTTCTGGCCATTCCGGCTGATCGGGATGACGACAAGTTTGCCGATTGCGCCATCGCCGCGCATGCAGATTTCATCATCACAGCCGACCGCCACTTCCGCCCGTTGATCGGCTCCGGCTACAAGGCGCAGCCGATTTTACCTGACGAGTTTATTTCGCGCTATTTGCCTTCGAGCTGACTCTGTCAGCCATTCCTCTTGCGGCTCGCGCAGGGAAATGGCACAGCGTTCAGCACATGGAAACAACTTGGGATGTCATCATCATCGGCGGTGGGCCGGCCGGCTCCACGGCGGCCATCACCCTGCGTCAGGCGGGCCGCAGCGTGCTGGTGCTGGAGAAAGAAAAATTCCCACGCTTCCACATCGGCGAGTCGCTGCTGCCCTACAACCGCCCCATTTTCGACGAGCTTGGCGTCTGGCCGAAGATTCAGGCCGCTGGCTTCATGGTGAAACGTGGCGCGCAGTTTTGGATGGGCGATGCCTCACGGCACACACGGCTGAATTTCGCCAGCGGCTCCTTCACCGCGTTTCCAGAGTCGCTCCAGGTCGAGCGGGCCAAGTTTGACGACATCCTGCTGCGCCACGCGGCGGAACTCGGCGCGGACGTGCGCGAGGAGTCGCTGGTGCTGGAGCATCGCGTCGAGTCAGAGCATGTGACGGTCAAATTTCGCGCCAAGGACGGCGCTGAGCACGCGGCGCAGGCGGCGTTTCTCATGGATGCCAGCGGTCTGACCAATTTCACCGCGAACCGCGAGAAGTTGCGCGACTACTATCCCGGCCACAAAAAAATCTCCATCTTCGGCCACTACTCCGGCGTCGCCATGCCCGTAGGGGATGAAATGGGCGACATCATCATCGTGCGGCGGGAGAATTCTTGGTTCTGGATGATCCCGCTAGCCGGTGGCAAGACCAGCGTTGGCTTGGTGCTCGACCAGGCGGATTTCAAGGCGCTCGGGCAGGTCCCGCTGGCGGTTTTTGATGCCGCCGTGCTGGCCACCAAGGCCGTGGGCGACCGTATGACCGCCGCCACGGCGATCACGCAGGGCCATGTGCTCACCGATTTCTCCTACACCAACCGCAAGCTCGTGTCCGACCGCGTGGTGCGCGTGGGCGATGCCTCCGGCTTCATCGATCCGGTCTTTTCCAGCGGCGTCATGCTGGCCATGCAGACCGGACGGCGCGGGGCAGGGGTGGTGCATGCGGCCATCCAGGCGCGCAAAACCATGACCTGGGCCATGCGGCGCTACGAGTGGACCGCCAAGGCCCATGTGGGCCTCTTTTGGCAGTTCATCGAGAAGTTTTACACCAAGCACTTCGCGCAGGTGTTTTTCCAACCCGCCAACAAATTCCGCGTGCTCTGCGCCATCAACTGCACCCTCGCTGGCCGGACCGATCTGACCTTCGCCACCTGGTGGCGGCTGCGCTTCTTCTTCACCCTCGTCTGGCTGCAAAAGCACATCCGCGTGACGGAACCCATTGAC
>JBDNIB010001095.1:0-8664 GCA_041688535.1 Prosthecobacter sp. | reverse complement strand
TGCCAGCGATCCCGGCGACCACGCCGACATAAAAGATGGCCCGCCACTTTACCAAGATGGCGATGGAGCAGATCACGATGGCAATTTGCAGCAGGAGCGAAGCCAGATCGGCCCTGTCGTCGATGCTCATCGCATACTCGACCTCTTTTTCGAGCGCCTTGGCCTCCGCCATGATTTCCTTTTTCTCGACGTCGTAGCGGGCGACCTCCTTGAGCATCTCCTCCGCCGTTGCCTGGGCCTTGGCGGGATCGGTTACTGACAGGCTGGCCAGCAGTGTGGTATTGGCCTCGGCAAAGTTTTGCTTGATGCTCTTCGACTGAAAATAGGCCCAATTGTTGGCGGCCTGATTGGTTTTCACGATGCCCTCGGTTTTGGCGTTGTCGCCAGTGTTGTCCACGAAGGACAGTACCACCGCCAACATGGCGATGGTGAGGGCGACAACGCGTTCAAAGGGATTGTTTGCTTCTTCAGGGAGTTCGACATCGGCCATATGGCGAATCTGCGGCGTGATGCCAGTGGCGGGCAAGATGATGTTTGATCGGAATCTCGCAGGTTATACGCGCCTGTTGTTTCACTCGACTTTCATCTGGCTGGCGGTCATGCTCACCGGTATGAAGCGGTGCGTGATGCTTTTCGCGACGATCCTGTGCGCCTCGCAGGCTTGCGGCCAGTCGGCGGTGGCACGGGAGTTTTTGACCCGGCTGGAGGAGGCGCGTGCCGCCATCCGCTTCGAAGAACGGCTGCGCACGCATGAAATCGCGCTGGACGCCCTTTTGAAAGCGGACGCCGCCACGCTGGAGTCAGCGCTGGAACTATGGAGCCAGGAGGATGAGAGTTATCAGCTGAATGACTTCGTGCGGATGGCATGGACACGCCTTGCGCAGATCGACGTGGACCGTGCCTTGAAGTTGATTGAGGGCGCTGGTGGGGAGGCTTTCTTCGAGGCTGCACGGGAGGTCTGGGCCGAGATCGCCCGCACGAATCCTGCGCGGGCCTACGTCGCCGCCCAGAGCTTCGCGCCCGCCAACAAGGACCAGCATGAGAGCAAGTGGCTCGTGCAGCACATCATGACGGCGGTCGGCGCGTCGTGGTTTCGTGTGACCGGTTTGACGACACTGAAACGCTTGTCCACGCTTTCCCATCCCGAACTCATGGCCGCCGCCGTCTTTCACGGTTGTGTGAGCGAAGGCAAAACGGCGGAACACAAGCTCGCGCTGCTGGACCGATTCTGCGGTGATGCAAAGCCTGTCATCAGGCAAAACCACGTCAAGTCTCCTGATCTCTGCGACGAACTCGTTCGCGCTGCCGCGCGGGCCGATCTGCCAGGAACACGCGCATGGGTGGAGAAACGATTTCCTTCTGGAGCAAAGCGTCCGGGCAGCGGAGAGCGCGACTCGCGGATTGATTATGCCAGGCGGGCTTTGTTTTCCGTCTGGAAAGAATCGGACGTCACTGCGGCGGTGGATTGGCTCATGACGCAACAGTCTCCCGATGAGGATTTTGATACGAATTATGCGATGACCATCGCGGCACGCGCCATCGCAGGTGAAGATTGCGAAAACATGCCCGCCACGTTGGCATGGTTGGAAAAACAGCCGCGTTCACAGGATCGGGTCGCCGCACTTGCGGATTTTTTGGATGACGATTTTGGTGAAGACGCGGTTCTGCGTCACTCCCGCGAAACAATCGCCGTCTGGCTCTCGCAGCGCCCCATGGCGGAACGTGAGGCGGTTGTCGTCGCGGCGGCGAAAGACTACATCCGCCTTCAGGCCCAAGGAGATTTTTTCGCGGTCGTGTTTCCTGAGCCTGCCAAACGTCGAGAGATGGCCGAGCGGCTGGAGAAGATCACCGGTCCGGCATCTGATCCTGAAGTACTCGCCGGGAACTCGCACATGCTGCGCGTTTTTGATCTGCCCATCCATGACAAAATACTCGCCGTCAGCGGCGCTGATGCTCGCCGCAGTCGCGAACTTGCCCAATTGCATGAGCTGGCGCGCACGGCCACTGATCCGGCACGGCGGCGGGAGGGACTGGCGGCGCTGAAATGGATGAAGTCGGCTTCACCAGCAGAACTCCGGCACGTTCTGCTCGCCTACCTGTGCAACCACGACATGGACTGGTTTGCGGAGGATTTGCTCAGTGCCTGGGTGTTGCAGGACTGGCGCTCCTGCGAGGCATTTGCCACCGATGCGCCGTTTTCCGTCGCCAAACGCGATGACATGCTCATCCACATCTTCTGCGAGGCAGCGGAGCTTCATCCCGACGCCGCGCTGGCCCGCCTGCGTGAGTTGATCCAGGCCAAAGTGCTCGTTCAGGCCGCGCTGGACGGGAGCGCAAGCTTTTCGCAAGTCCGGTGGAGAACCTACTATTACGGGGACATGATCACGCACAGTCTTGCGCGCGGATTCCTGCGACAGGGAGACATGAAAGCGTTCACCGTGATCCAAACGCTGCCGACTCACTGGCAAGGTGCAGCGTTCGAGGTACTTGTCGAACGCTTCACCACGCCGGCATGCGGCAATGCGTTGCTCGCCCGTTTGGAGGCAGATGAAAAAAATGAGAGGCAACGGCACGGTCGGGTCTTGTGGGCCTACTACGATCTTGGAATTGATCGTATTCTCGGGCGACTCGCATCGATCTCGTTCGCGGATGCGGTGAATTGGATTGAGGCCCGTCCAGAGCGGCTCAGTGAGCATGAAGAACGGGGGAGTCCCGTGAATCGTATGCATGAATCCTGGCGAAAGATTGACACCAAGGCCGCCGATGCCTGGATCGAACGCGTGCGGCGCGAGCATCCGCCGAAGAAGTCTGATTCGTCCGCTCCAGTCCTCAAAGACGCTTCCGGGCCGCTGCTCCCACCACGCTGAATACCCGCCGTGCATGCTGCGGCGGTGCGCGCATTTTTCGAGATGTTGCGGAAATCATGGACCGCGTTCATGATGGCGCATGCAGGCGCTTCTTTTTGCCAGTGTGTCGGCGGTTCTGTCTTTCGCCCAGCTCCAAGCCCTGGAAATTCCGTCCGGCGGCAGCGGGATCAATGATGGGCAGCCGTTGCAGGCGTCGCTACGTCCGGAGGTCGGCCGGGCCGAAGCCTTGGGCGCGGGCAAACGCATCACCGTGACGCGACCAGATGCCACCAAGCCGTATCTCGCCCAGTGCAAGGCGCCGTTGTTGGGAATGGTCGCAACCAGCGAACGCGTTCTGGTGCTCATCAAGGCGCGTGGCATTGACGCGGAGTCCCAGGGCATGGTGCAGGTGAAGCTGCAGCTCAACGAGGCTCCGTACACCGCGTTCGGGGCCAGCGTTGACCTGACTTTGTCCGATGAATGGAGCGAGCTGCCTGTTGTGTTCGTCGCCAATGCGGACATTCCTTCCGGCAAGGGCGCGGTGGCCATCCTTTGCGGCAAACGGGCGCAGACCATCGAGATCGAAAGCGTACGCGTGCTCAAATATCCTGCCACGCTGGATCTGGCCGCGCTGCCACGCATCCAGCGCAGCTATCCAGGGCGTGAACCCGATGCCCCTTGGCGCAAGGCGGCGCTTGACCGTATTGAGCAACACCGCAAGGCCGACCTCGCGCTCACGCTCACCGGCGCGGATGGCAAACCGCTCGCGAACACGGCGGTGAAACTCCGCCTCAGCCAGCATGAGTTCGGCTTTGGCACCTGTGTGTCATCGCACCGCATTGCCGGGCAGACGGCGGACGATCAGCAGTACCGCGACCTCGTGCAGAGCTTGTTCAGCATCGTGGTGTTTGAAAACAATTTGAAGGACTCCAGTTGGAAACCAGAGGTCGGCGTGGCACGGCGGGCGCTGCTGAATGCGGAGCTCGACAGCGCCTTCACCTGGCTGGCCGGGCAGCACATCGCCGTGCGCGGCCATTATTTGATGCAGGTCGCCCGTCCGCCCGGTCTCGCGGGCATGGACGATGCGGCGGCGGTGCGGGAACGCATCCTGAACAGCGTGCGCGAGCGGCTGGCCTTCGTGCAGGACCGTGTGTGTGAATGGGATGTGATCAATCATCCCATCGCGTGGTCGAATGCGGACCTGCTCAACAAGCATACCGGACTGGAGGACATTGACCGCGAGGTCTTCAAGCTCGGGCGCTCGCTCACCAAGCTGCCGTTCTTCGTGAATGAAAATCAAATTTTCCGTCCCGGCCCGCAGCACGATGACACCTTCACTTATATCAAGGCGCTCAATGCCGCCGGGTTCACGGTCGCCGGTCTCGGCAATCAGGCACATTTTCAGGAGAGCTGGCTGCCATCGCCCGAGCATCTGCTCGCGGTGACGGATCACTTTGCCACCATCGTGCCGCAGCAGGCCATCACGGAATTTGATGTCACCACCGCCGATGAGGATCTCGCCGCCGACTACACGCGGGACGCGCTCATCGCCACGTTCAGTCATCCTGCCTACCAGCGCTTCATGATCTGGGGCCTGTGGGAGGGCGAGCACTACAAGCCAGAGGCCGCCCCCTGGCGCAAAGACTGGACACCGCGCAAACGTGGCGCGGTGCTGGAGGAATGGATCGGCACAAAGTGGCGCACCGAGGTGAGCCAGACCACCGACGCGGCTGGCAAAGTCTCATGGCGCGGCTTTCCCGGCTGGTATGAGGTGCAAGCTGCCGCGCAAACGCAGCAGGTGTCACTCACCAAGGCAAAACCGGTGGCGGCAGCGCGGCTTTGACCAAAAGCGGGGCAATTTTTTTGCCAGCGCGGTCGTTGCCATGCCCCGCCTATGATCCGACTCACCCTCTGTTCCTTGTTGCTGACCGCCGCGCTGCCTGCGGCCGCTGCGCCCATCACCCACATCTATAAAAAAGTCGCCGAGCGCGAGCTGAAGCTCACCATCGTCAATCCGGCTGACTGGAAAGCCGCCGATCAACGCCCCGCGATGATGTTTTTCCACGGCGGCGGCTGGACCGGCGGCGCGCCGACACAGTTCACGCAGCACAGCGATTACCTCGCCACCCGCGGCATGGTGTGCATTCAGGTTCAGTATCGACTGATTGCAAAGAACGACAAAGGTCCGCCGGTGAATTGCGTGGCGGATGCGAAGTCGGCCATGCGCTGGGTGCGCAATCGTGCAGCGGAGCTGGGCATTGATCCCCATCGCATCGGTGCCGGTGGTGGCAGCGCAGGCGGTCATCTCGCGGCGTTTGTCGGTATGGTCGAAGGTCTGGATGATCCGGCGGATGATTTGAAGGTGTCGCCGAAGGCAAACGCGCTTGCCTTGTTCAACCCGGTGTTCGACAACGGTCCTGACCAGGGCTGGGGTCATGCGCGTGTCGGCGGCCGCTTCAAGGAATTCTCCCCCGCGCACAGCATCAGCGCCGACGATCCGCCTGCGATCATCTTCCTCGGCACGCAGGATAAATTGATCCCTGTCGCTGTGGTCGAACGCTTCAAAGCCAGCATGGAAAAGGCCGGTGTTCGCTGCGAAGCCGTTTTCTACGAAGGGCAGGGCCATGGGTTCTTCAATCCAGGCAAAGGCGGGAAGGACCAGTTCTATTTCGAGACCCTCCTCGCCACCGACAAGTTCCTCACCTCCCTCGGCTGGCTCAAAGGCGAACCGACTCTCAAAGCACCCGCACAACCATGAAACATCTCATCCTGTTCCTTTCGTCATTCGTCATTCTACATTCGTCATTATCGGCGAAGCCGAACATCATCTACCTCATGGCCGATGAACTCGGCTACTACGAGCCGGGCTTCATGGGCGGCGTGAACATTCAGACGCCGAACATCGACAAGATGGCGGCGCAGGGCATGCGCTTTAACAACCTCTTCGCCGGCTCCTCCGTCTGCGCGCCCACGCGCTGCTGCTTCCTCACCGGCAAGCACAGCGGCCACACCAGCGTGCGCTCGAACGGCGGTGGCACGCCGATGCGTGCCGATGAGCAGACCATCGCGTCGATTTTGAAGCCGCTCGGCTATGCGACGGGCGGCTTTGGCAAATGGGGCAACGGCGGGCGCGATTCCACCGGCGTGCCGGAGAAGCTCGGCTTCGACACCTTCCTCGGCTACTACGACCAGGTCCACGCGCACACCTACTTTCCGCCGTATCTCATTCAAAACAGCGAGGAAGTGCCGCTCAAAGGCAACAAGGGCGGCAGCAGTGGCGAGACCTACGCGCATTACGTCATCCATGACGCCGCGATGAAATTCATCCGCGACAACGCCAAGCAGCCCTTCTTCGCCTACCTGCCCTACACGCCGCCGCACGGTAATTTCGACATTCCCGACAGCGATCCCGCCTGGGCGCTCTACAAGGACAAAGACTGGCCGGAAGACGCTCGCCGTTACGCCGCCATGGTCACGATGATCGACAGCCAGGTCGGTGAAATGATGGCGCTGCTCAAGGAACTCGGCCTCGAAGACAACACGCTCGTTTTCTTCAGCGGCGACAACGGCGGCAACGACTACTTCAAATCGAAGGAGTATCCGCGTGGCATCCATCTCGCGAACAAGAACCCCGACACCGGCGTCGAGTATCGCGGCACCAAAGGCACGCTCTATGAAGGCGGTCTGCGCATCCCCTTCATCGCCCGCTGGCCCGGCAAGATCGCGCCTGGGAGCGTCACCGACCACCTCGGCTACTTTCCCGACATCTTGCCCACCGTCGCCGAAGTCACCGGTGCCACCGCACCAGCGGACATCGACGGCATTTCCATCCTGCCGACCCTGCTTGGCAAAAAAGACGCGCAGAAGCAGCACGACTACCTGTACTGGGAAATCGGCAGTTGGACCGCGATCCGTCAGGGCACCTGGCGTGCCGTGCGCCCGAAGGCGAATGGTCCCTGGGAGCTCTACGACCTCGCCACCGACCCCAGCGAGTCAAAAGACCTCGCCGCCGCCAAGCCCAACGAACTCGCCAAGCTCACCGCCCTCGCCGAAAAAGCGCATGAACCCGCCCGCGAAGGCACCTTCAGCAAAACCGACCGCCACGAGCGCGACCGCCGCGCGAAATTCGGCAAGCAGGACGACACCACTCTCGAAGGCACGCCCGGCGGCGTGAAAAAGAAAAAAGGCAAGAAAGATGCCGCCGCCGTCATGCCGATTGGGACTGAGGATAAAAGACCGCTCGGGATGATCAAGCCGCCATCAATTCCACATCTCGCGTCACTCGCGCAACGGCTGCTGGCATGGTCTCGCCCCGCTGCTGACGGTGTTCAATTTCATCGCGAATGATGCCGCACAGTTCGGTATAAACCTGCTCCTCATTCTCACCGTGACAGATGCCGCCAAAATAGAGATCGGGGCAGTAGCCGATGTAGAACTGGTCATCGTCTGACCAGCGGACGAAGCGGTGATATTGATCGGCGATCTTCATGGCAGGATTAAATCACTTCCTCGGCGTTTTTGCAATGTCCCGGCGGAATCGGCCGCTTTGAAGCCCAACGGGCTTCCCTCATGCAGCCCAGGGTTCGCAGAACCCTGGGTCACAAGCGCCCATGATTTTCGAAGGTTATGGAACCCTGAAGGGGTTCCGTCGTGCGCTCGTTCAACCCTTGAACAACGGCGAATCCACCGGATTCCAATTCTCTTATGCGAGTGGCGACGGGGGCGCTCGATTTAATGACTGGATACATATAGAGGAACGAACACTTGGCTCTTGGCTCTGAAATCGCGCGAGCCGTAGGCCGCGCAGCGGTGACTCGTGGCGGGCATCACACCACAGCCATTCAGCAGATCAAAGCACCGGTGTGGATGCTGAGCTTCGCGGGAAGAGCAGTGATTTGCCGGTTGCGAGCACCGGAGCACGGGAAAATCCGCATCACGTTCACCTTTTGTCAGCGCGAGATCGCGATGCGCCGCTTCTCCTCACTCATAGGTGAGCAAAACCGTGCGTTTCTCGCGCCACGCGTGCATTCCGTGCACCGGATCGTGCATTTCGTCACTGCACAAAAGCATTTCGTGATGCCACGAAAGCATTAAGTCGGGCAACAAATGGATTCCGTGGCCCGACAAAAGCATTGCGTCAGTTGCCGAAATGGTTTCGTCATTGGTCGAAAGGCTTGCGTGACCCGACGGATTGCTTTCATCGGGGCACTAAATCATTCCGTCGCCCCACTCAATGCACGCGTCGGATGACTTAATGCGCGAATCAGGGGTATTTACCGCTGTTTGATGCCAAAAACGCACTTTTGAGCATTCTAAACGCGTTAGGTGGCCGGAACGGGCTTGGGATTGATTGTCGCAGTGTATTTATTCCCCGCCCGCCCACTGCCTTGGGATGTCAGCGAAAGCTCGCCCGCCTGCTCCATGCGTTGAAGCGTCGCCCGGATCGAGCCGTCGGAGAACCGGCGGTAGTGCTGCGCGCGCAATTGCTTCTTCACCTCGCCAATGCCGAACGATCCCGCCAGCGCCACCACGACCTCCCGCACCGCCACCTTCACATCGCGGATCTCCTGCTGCGGGTACGTCGGCGCCGGGTCCGGCTGTCGCGCAATGACCGGCTGCACCGGTGCAACGATCTCCGCTGCCGCACCTGCGCCGGGGAAACAATGCCGCAAGCGCACTGACCGCCGCGCCTGTCGGCTGCTCCCCCGTCAGCAGCACCCGAATCCGCCGCATCGCGTCAAAATCAGCCAGCAACTGTGTCTCCAATCTCGCGAGTGCCTCCAACAAAAGATGATTCGATGCCATGCCCGCAGCTTGA
>JBDNIB010001094.1:0-5702 GCA_041688535.1 Prosthecobacter sp. | reverse complement strand
CACTACAACTACGAAAAGCAGTTCCCCTACACCCCGAACGTCCGCGCGGTCCGCACCGACGACTGGAAATACATCCACTACCCGCATGGCGACGGCACTCCCGACCAGCACATGGCCGAACTCTACGATTTGAAAAACGATCCCGGTGAAACCAAGAACCTCATCAGCAAGCCCGAGCTCGCTGGCAAAGTCGCCGAACTCAAAGCCGAACTCGCCCAACTCATGCTCGCCACCGGCCTGGATGCCAAAACCGACACGATGCCGATGGACGAAGGCGTGAAGAGCGAGCTGCCGGATGCGAAGATCCGGTGACCGCTGGTTGTTCACACCAGCCGCACATACCGGCGGCCCGGCAGGGCGCGGATGAGGCGTTTCATTTCCAGGCGCATCAGCGTGGCTGACACGGTCGCGACGGTGAGGCCGGAGGCGCTGGTGATGTCGTTGATGTGGGCCTCGTCGGTGCTGATGGCGTTATAGAGGATTTCTTCGTCGAGCGTGAGCGTGATCGCGGGACGGGATTCTTCGAGCTTCGGAGCACTCGGCGCAGTGGGGAACAGCGTCATGAGGTCATCCAGCACGTCAGCGCCATCCATGACGAGCTTGGCCCCTTGCTGAATGAGGCGATTGCAGCCTACCGAAGTCGGTTTGTCGATGGGGCCGGGCACGGCATAGACGGTGCGCCCCTGCTCGGTGGCCTGCTGCGCGGTGATGAGCGAGCCACTGCGCGCAGGAGCCTCCACGACGATCAAGCCGCAGCTCCATCCCGCCACGATGCGGTTGCGGTAGGGGAAGGTTTGTTTGTCGGCGATGCGGTCCACGGGATACTCGCTGATGACAGCGCCGTTTTGCGCGATGCGCTCGGCCAGCGCCATGTTCTCGGGTGGATACAGTTTGCCCATGCCTGAGCCGATCACCGCAATGGTGCGGCCTTTGGCGGCGAGCGCGGCCTCATGCGCGGCGGTGTCGATGCCGCGCGCCAAGCCGCTGATCACCGCATAGCCGGCGTAGGCAATCTGGAAGCTGAGCTTCTTCGTGGCGTTCAGCCCGTAATGCGTGGCATGACGGCTGCCGACGACGCCGAGCGCGTGATGGTCCCGCTTCGTCAGCTCGCCCCAGACATAGAGGACGACCGGCGGATCATAGATTTCACGCAGCAGCGGCGGGTACAGCTCGTCTTCCTGCGTGAGGAGCGTCAGATTGTGGTCGCGGATCTTTTGCAGTTCACCCGCGAGGTCGATCTGCGCCTCCCACCCGGCGATGTTTTCAGCCTGCGCGAGGCCAAAGCCCTCGACCTGGAGAATTTCGGAACTTTTGGCCGTGAGGATGCGCTCAGGACTGCCAAAGTGCCGCAACAGCTTGCGCACCCGCACAGGACCGACCTGGGGCAGCAGATTCAGCGCAAGATAGGCCTCGGTGCGGGTCATGCACGCTCAAGGCTCAGGCGGCGTTGGCGGAAGATTCGCCGTTTTTGGCCGCCGCAGCGGCAGATTCCGGCAGGGCCACGTTGCTGCCGGAGGACCCGGAACCGATCAGCTTGCGGAAGATTTTCTGCGGGAAGGACTGACCCTTCTCCTCGTTTTCAAGCTGGCTGAGAGCGGCCGACTTGGCCATTTCCCAGGCGGGGGCGAAGCCGGGCGCGCTGATCACCATCTGCTTCTCCGCACGCGCCAGGATCTCCAGCTCGCGCTGCATCTTGTTGTCCTGGCGCTGGTTCAGGCGGTCCACCTGCATGCGCAGGCTCTCATTTTCCTGTTTCAAGGCGGCACGTTCTTTGGTGATGTCCTGGTTTTGTTTCGAGTCGAGGTCCAGCTTGTCGCTGAGCATGCCTTTGTAGCGTTTCAGCTCGCGCTTGGTCTTCCAGTGTCCCCAGAAGGATTGGACCAGGAAAATGCCGCAGAGCACGAGGCCGTAGATGAAGGTGTTCTGGGGGGATAGGAGGTCTTTGAACATAGCAGCGGAAAGCTAGTGCATGCCCGGAGCTGTGCAACTGGGCAAAGCGCGGCGGGCTGCGGGGCGCAATGCCGCCAGGGAGATTTGGCGGTCAAAATCCCCTCAATAGGGGGGATGTCCATTTGAAGCTGCTTCACATATAACCGTATTAAATATGTGTGGAATCGCAGGAATATTGAAAGTTTTGCCTGATAACGAACGCGGGGCGCTAGATCGTACCCTGGAGGTGCTCCGCTCAGAGCTGCGGCACCGAGGCCCGGATGATGCGGGAACATGGCACAGCGCCTGTGGCAAAACCCACTTCGTGTATACGCGGCTGGCCATCCTGGATTTGTCAGCGGCAGGGCAGCAGCCGATGACGACTGCTGACCGGCGTTTCACCATCACGTTCAACGGCGAAATCTACAATTTTCGGGAACTGCGCAGCGACCTGGAACGCGCAGGCGTGCAGTTTCGCACCGGGACGGACACCGAGGTGCTGCTGGCATTGTTCGAGCGGCATGGCACCGATTGCGTGGGAAAATTGCGCGGCATGTTTGCGTTTTGCATTTGGGATGCGCAGGAGGAACGGGCGTTTCTGGCCCGCGATCCCCTGGGCATCAAGCCGTTGTACTATTCATTACAAGACGATGGCAGCCTCGTGTTTGCGTCGGAACTGAAGGCATTGCGGCGTTCCGGGCTAGTCGGCACTGCGGTGGATGGTCAGGCCGTGCTGGCTTACCTTGAAACGGGCAGCGTGCCTGAACCGCTGACCTTGCTGAAGGGAGTCTTCTGCCTGCGCGCTGGATGTTGGCTCCAGTGGCGCAAAGGGACATTGCAGGAACAATGCTACTGGCGGCTACGGTTTGACCGCCCAGAAACGAACATGAGTGCGGGAGAAGCCAAATCGCTAGTGCGCGAGGCTTTGCTCGACTCCGTGCGGCAGCACTTTGTCAGCGATGTGCCGGTGGGAATCTTCCTCAGTGGCGGCATCGACTCCACCGCGCTGCTGGCCTTATCCCGCGAGGTCGGCCAAAACGACATTCGCACCTTTTCGATCGGGGTGGAGGACGCGGCGCTGGATGAATCCGCCGTGGCACGGGAGACAGCGGCACGGTTCGGCACCGCGCATCATGAGCTACGGCTTTCTGGCGAGATGGCTGAGGAGAGCTTCGCCGAGTTTTTGCGCTGCGGCGACCAGCCGCGCATCGACGGCTTCAACACCTTTACCGTGGCACGGTTTGGCCGGCGTGAGGGGATGAAGGTGGTGCTTTCGGGGCTGGGCGGCGATGAGATGTTCGCGGGGTACCCGAGCTTTACCCAGGTTCCAAAACTAGCGCGGCTGCACCGGTTCGCACATGCCATGTCGCCAATCGACGGCCTAGTCGGCGCTGGGATGGAACGCTGGGGCCGCAGCCCGCGTGCCCGGCGTCTAGGCACCATGCTGCGCCGCCCACCGGGCATCGCCTCCGCCTACCGTGCCTTTCGTGGTGTGTTCTCAGGCCGCGTGGCACGCGAGCTGGTCCGGCGCTACGTTGCGGACCCACCCTCCGACATCGCTGGCTATGCAGGTGACCCAGCGCTGGCAGCAGATGAGCAGGATCAGGTCAGCGAACTCGAGCTGAGCCGCTACATGCGGAACCAACTGCTGAAGGACAGTGACATGATGAGCATGGCGCACGGGCTGGAACTGCGTGTGCCACTGGTCGATCAGCGCTTGTTTGAGGCCGTAAGCAGGGTGCCGGCGGCTTTACGACTGCGCCGTGGGAAGGCGATGCTGCTGGAGGCCGTGCCAGAGGTGCCGCATGAGATCGCGCAGGCGCGAAAACGCGGGTTTGTCTTCCCGTTTGAAACCTGGCTACAGGAATCCTGCGGGGAGGAGTTCACCGCAGTTCGGCGGGCGCTGCCAGCGCCGAACCCGACCTGGTACCAAGGTCGGAGCTTGTTTCTACTCGAACGCTGGCTCAAGCAGGGGTAAACAGAGATGGTAAAGCAGGTTTAGGAGAGATTTTAGCGCGTGATGTCTGGTTGCATGCGGCGGCGGCTTCGCCTAGATGCGGGTTCTTTCGCCCCATGCCACACGCCCTTCTCCTGAAATTCCCCGGAACCAATTGTGACGCCGAAACAGCCCGCGCGCTGGAGGCGGCGGGTTTTACCGCCGAGGTGCTGCCAGTGGCACTGCTGGAGCCCAGCTCGCTCGACAAAGCGCAGATGGTGGTGTTCTCCGGCGGCTTCAGCTATGGCGACTATGTGATGTCGGGCCGCATCGCCCAACTGATCACGAAATCGAAGCTGGGCGACAAGCTGAAGTCCTTCGTGGACAAGGGCGGCTACGCCCTGGGCATCTGCAACGGCTTCCAAATCCTCACCCAGCTCGATCTGCTGCCCACAGGCAGCCTGATTCACAACACCAGTGGCCGGTTCATCTGCCGCTGGGTCGGCTTGAAAAAAACCACCGGCAAGGCCAGTCCGTATCTGAGCAAGCTGCCGGACAGCTTCGAGCTGCCCATCGCCCATGCGGAAGGCCGCCTCGTCACCGAAGGCGATGACGCCGCCAAGTATGTGAAATCTGGCCACGCCGCCCTGCTTTACGCCAGTGATGTGAACGGCTCCACCAGCGCCATCGCCGGCCTCCAGGATGACACGGGGCGCGTTTTCGGCCTCATGCCGCACCCGGAACGCTTCATTTTCAAGAGCCAGCACTATGACCCCGACTGGAACGGCGACGCCGAGTTCGGCTGGGGACATTATTTGTTCCAATCAGCGCGTGAAGCGCTGAATTAAAGACTCCCGCTGGAACTCCAGGGAAACACGGAATGACACCGCAGAGTTGGGAACGCCGCAGAGAAATGCCTTGGAGTTCATAACCATTCGGGAGGATTGAAGCCTGCAAGGCTTCCGTCTTACAGCCCAGGAGTGCCGAGCGATAGCGAGTGCTCTCCTGGGTGTCGGTCCCAGCCAGAGGAAGCAAACCCCAGATGTCGGCGGAGTGCCAGAGTCGCCAGCAGCGCCTGGGAGCGGTGCTGCTAGCAGGTCATGCATTCCAGCGCTCCGCTGGGTTTGCACGGGGACGCTGCGCGCCACGAACCCAGGGAATCGCTCGTGCCTCACTCATCCCTCGGGCTGGATTCCTGAAGCCATTCAGGCTTCTCCGAACCACCTGAACAGCTACGAAAAATCAAACCAGTCGAAAAGGGCGGAGAGGTCGATGTCCGGCCACTCCAGCCAGGGCAGTTCCAGATCGAACACGGAGAATGACCCATCGCTGGCGAGCTCGGCCAGCACTTCCGCCTTCATGACGGCATAATCGCACACCTCACCGGCCGCGTCGTGCAGCGCCTTGAATTTCTCCCCAGAGGAAAAGATGCAATAGGCCCAGCAGTGAATGTCCAGCAAAAGATGTCTGGCATTATGACCGGGCGGACGAATGCTGGTATCGCTCCCGACAGGAATGCATTGTTGGCGTATTCTTGATCTAAATCGTTGGCTTTGAGTGGTTTCAATCGAGTTGTGACCCGGCTAAATGCTCAAATGGGGCAGTTTTTTTCCAAAAAGAGAGCATTCCAGGTCGCTTAGAAGGCTTTCTAGCCGACCTTGAATGCTTTCCAGCCGACCTTGAATGCTTTCTAGGCGACCAAGAATGCCTTCTAGCCGACCTTGAATGCATTCTAAGCGACCAAGAATGCCTTCTAGCCGACCTTGAATGCTTTCTAGCCGACAAAGAATGCGTTCCAGGCGGCAAGGTATGCTTTCGACGGGGCAGGGAAAGGTCT
>JBDNIB010001093.1:0-9520 GCA_041688535.1 Prosthecobacter sp. | reverse complement strand
GGCACTGACCCAGGTGGTGCTGTGCAGCATCCACCGAACAATCCGGGCCACCGCCAACATCCATAGCCTCCCCGCCAAGGGCCAAGCCCACCTCGCCTAACTCCGCAAATCGCCAAATGACTTTTTGCGGTGGCGTCTGATCATTAATTGTCATATAATCTATAAGCGCGTTGAGGAGCTGCAAGTTCCAACCCTAGCCCGATCTAAAATAGCCCTCGGCAAGTCGGTTTTTCGCCCTCACCTCACGCCTGGCCGCGTTTTGTCTGCTTTTACCGCCTGCTGCACTCGGTTCATGCTTGCATCAGCAACTGCTTTTCGACGACAGTTACACTGATTACTCAATCCCCGCTTTCGTGTCCTCACGCTCCTCCCACACACCCGCCGACGCCATGCTGCCCGCCGCCAATGCCCAGCACGCGGCCGCGCAGATCGAAACCATCATACAGCTCGTGTCGCAGATCATCCTGGGCAAGGAGGATGTCATCCGCCTCGCGGTGACGTGCCTGCTCGCACGCGGGCACCTGCTGTTTGAGGACCAGCCCGGCGTGGGCAAGACGATGCTGTCCCAGGCGCTTGCGCAAGCACTGGGCCTCGGCTTCCGCCGCGTGCAGTTCACCAGCGATCTGCTGCCGGCGGACATCCTGGGAGCCTCTGTGTATGATCGTGACACGTCAGCCTTCCATTTCCATCGCGGCCCGGTCTTCACGCAGGTCTTGCTGGCGGATGAAATCAACCGCGCCACGCCAAAAACGCAGTCCGCCCTGCTGGAAGCGATGGAAGAAGGCAAAGTGACCGCCGATGGCACCACCCAGCCGTTGCCGGAGCCGTTCTTCGTCATTGCCACGCAGAATCCTTCCTCACAAATCGGCACCTTCATGCTGCCGGAGTCACAACTGGACCGCTTTTTGATGCGTCTGGCGCTCGGCGTCCCGGATCGTAGTGCTGAGCGGGCTCTGCTCGAAGGTCAGGAACGGCGCGAACTGCTGCGGGCAATGCTACCGGCGATGGCGCTCCTCGAATTGCAGCAATTGCAGGCATGGTCGCGGACGGTGTACGCCGCGCCGGCCTTGCTCGACTATTTGCAGGATCTACTGGCAGCGAGCCGTGTGCATGGCCACGGGCTGTCCCCGCGTGCCGGACTGGCGCTGCTAGCTGCCGCACGCGCCTGGGCGCTGCTCAACGGTCGCGCCATGGTGCTGCCAGAGGACATTCAAGCCGTTGGACCCGCCGTCATGGGCCATCGGCTGGAACATGCCGCCGACGGCATCACCGGGCCGGATCTGACGCGGCAATTACTCGCGGAAACACCTGTGCCGTGATGCGATGAAAGTGCGCGTGCGCTGGAACCGACACACGCTGGCGCTGGCCGCCATCGTGGGGGGCATGTGGTATGCGGCGGAGGCGCAATCCAATGGTGCCGCGCATCTGGTCGCGCTGCTCACCGCGACGATGGCCGCGCTGTCCTGGCTGCATGCGCGGGCCAATCTGCGCGGGCTGGAGATCCGGCTCATCGGTGCCAGGCCCGGCGCACAGGGTGAAGCAAAACGCATCCCGGTGCAACTGCGTGCCAGCGGTGCGGTTTCGCCCTGCGGGCTGGAAGTGCTCGTCATCGGGGCCACCGCTCCCGTTTTTATCGAACAGGTTCCTGCCGGCAGCGCGGTGCTGGCAGATCTCCCGCCGCCTTTGACTCAAACAGGTGGCGCACTGCGCTTGCGGGTGCGCAGTTCGTATCCGCTGGGCCTGTTCACCGCCGAGTGCGTGCTGGAAGCCTCCTGGATCAGGCGTGTTCACCCCCAACCGGCGGGCGATCTGCCCCTGCCCGCCCCCAACACCGCGCTGCAAGGTTATGCAGCAGTCATTGCCACCGCGCATACCGAGACCAGCGGTGGCGATGACTTCGCCGGCCTGCGCGAGTGGCGCGCGGGCGACTCACCACGCCACATCGACTGGCGTGCGGTGGCACGCGGCGGGCCACTGATGACCAAAACATGGGGCGCCAGCACTCAGGGCACGGTGGTGATCGACTGGAACACGCTGCCACTGGAAGAAAACGAGCGCGGCGGTCAAATCGTCCGCTGGATCGAGACCTGTGAAAGTGCGGGCAAGCCGTATGAGCTGCGTTTGCCCGAACAGACGATCCGCGTCGGCCTCGGACCCGCGCACATGCAGCGCTGCCTGGATGCCCTGACCGTACAGATAACGGCGGCGGCTGGCTCCTCGGCCTCCAATGAATTTCAGGCAGGTCAGGGCGAAAGTGCTGTCAGTTTTGAGCAGTCCACCCATCTCCCTGCGCGTCCGCTGCTGTTTTTGTGCCTAGCACTGCTGCTGGGCATCCTGCCGCTGCACGGCTACATCGCCACCGCCGGCCTCGTGGTGTGCGTGCTGTGCATTTTTTGGCGCGGCCTGCTGCTACGCGCCGTGCCGCATGTGCTGGCGCGCGTCGCGGTCATCGTCATCGGCATTGCTGCGGTTTATTTCGACTATGGCGAACTCACTGGCATGGAGCCGGGCATTGCGCTGCTGCTTGTGCTGATGGGTGCGAAACTGCTGGAAAGCCGCACGCCACGGGAGTTCCAGGTGCTCGCGCTCATCGGCTGGTTTCTCACCTTCTGCGTGCTGCTGCTGGAAAACCATTTCGCCCGCTCGGTCTGGGTGGTGGCGGTGTTTCTGCTCATTGCCGCCTGCATGGTGCGCTTTCGCCGCAGTGCGTCTGGTATGCGGGTGCCTGCACGCGTCACCGCCACGCTGTTCGCCCAGGCGCTGCCACTAGCGGTGCTGCTATTTTTCGTATTTCCACGCGGCCTGCTCGATCTTGGCTCCGCGCTGGGCCGCAGCCGGTTCAGCCAGACCGGCATCGACAGCAACCTTGATCCCGGCAGCATCGCCCGCGTGGCTCTCAGAACGGACGTGGCCTTTCGCGCCCGGTTTCCCGACGGCCCGCCGCCGCCCAATGAAAACCGCTACTGGCGCTGCCTCACCCTCTGGCAGTGCGACGGGCTGCGCTGGTCGCGGGGCGAGCGCCTCAGCTACTCCACGCTGCCGCGCCTTCCCAAAGCCGGCCAGGACACCCGCCAGATCATCGACCTGGAGCCACATGGCAAAACCTGGGTTCCCGCGCTTGATCTGCTGCTGCGTGCCAGCGCGCGTGGCATGACCTTTTTCCCCGAATTCGATGACACCATCCTCTCCCCAGTGCCCATCCGCAGTTCCGAGCGAATCGAGGTCATCTCCCGCTTCGAACCACCGCCGCCGCGTGATCTGCCCGCCCATCATCGCGAAGCCGCGCTGCAACTGCCGGAGAATATTTCCCCGCAACTCAGGCAGCTCACCGACTACTGGGAATCCGTGACGCAAAACGACGAGCAGATCGTCCAGATCGCTCTCAATTACATCAGCACCCAGGGATTCAGCTACACACTGGAGCCGGACGAGTATCCAGGGCCGCAGGCGCTCGAAGACTTCGTGCTGCGTCGCCGCACCGGTTTCTGCGAGCACTTCAGCGCCAGCTTTGCCACGCTCATGCGCATGGCGGGCGTGCCGTCACGCATCGTCATCGGTTATCTCGGCGGCGAGCAGTCCGATCACAACGGTGGCTACCTCATCGTGAAACAAAGTGACGTGCATGCCTGGACAGAGGTCTGGCTGGAGCGCTACGGCTGGTTCCGCGTCGATCCCACCGCCGCGCTCGCCCCCGACCGCGTGAACATCAACCTCAGCGCCCTCCTCGCCGGTGGCGCGGAAGAGGCCGAGCGCCAGCGCCGCAGTCTGTGGCGACGCTCCTGGCAACGCGTGCGCCTGTGGTGGGATAGTGTCAACTACGGCTGGCAGAATCAGGTCATCGACTACAACCAGGAGGCCCAACGCGGCCTGCTGGAGAACCTCGGCCTGCGCCAGAGCAGATTCCTGCTGCTCATCCCCAGTGGCATCGTGATTCTGTTGGGTGCCGGACTTGTCGCCCTCTGGCTGCGTCGTCCCGCGCGTCATGCCGACCCGTGGCAGCGTGCTTGGCAACGCGCCTGCCAGCGCCTCGCCAAAGCTGGCGCACCACCACGTTTCATCCACGAAGGCCCGCTAGATTACGCCCGACGCGTCGCCGCATCCCGCCCCGATCTCGCCCTACAATTCGATGCACTGGCCGCACAATACGCCGCAGGCCGATATGGTGCCGCAGGCCAGACTTTAGAAGCCTTCAAAACCCACTTGTCCGCTTTTAAACCAATCAAGCGAAAGGCCAGTTGAGGGATGGCTTGCCATCCAGGCGGCTTCACGCTAACATGGAATTCAATGTTTAACTCCTGAGCGCCGCCATGATGATCCACGTTGAAGACATCCACCCGCTGACAGACTTCCAGCGCAATGCCAAGAAGCACCTTTCCCACGTCAACCGCACGGGAAGAACCGAAGTGCGGACCGTGAATGGCAAGGCCGAAGCGGTGCTGTGGGGCAAGCGCTCCTATCCACAGATGCTCGCGGCCTTGGACGAGTTGGAGACGATCAAATCCATCCAGCGCGGTCTGGATGACATGGCGTCGGGGCGCACGGTGGACGCCAGTCAGGTGCATGAGCGGCTGCGCAAACTATGAGCTGCCGCGTCGAGTACACAATCAACGCTCAAATCGAGATCGAGGCAGCTTATCTGTGGATCAAAGAGCGGGCCGACATGGTGGCGGAAAAGTGGCGGAATGAATTAATCGGCAAAATCGAGGAGCTGGGCAAAAACCCGCTGCACCATCCACCCGCCCCGGAGAGCACAAAATTCCCGCGTGAGATTCGCCTCATGCTGTTTCGCAAACGGCGCGGTCAGCTTCGCATTTACTACACCATCGACAAACAGCGCGTGGTGATCCTGTCCGTGAGACGTTCGGCCCGCAAGCCGTTGGAGGAAGACGCTTTGTCTCTGTAAACAACCGTGCTTGCCATTCTATGTCAAATCGACCAGTCCAAGCCTCCTCGTAGTGCTGTTGGATGGTGCGCGATGCAGGGTTCGAACCTGCGACCCCTGCCGTGTGAAGGCAATGCTCTACCACTGAGCTAATCGCGCGGAATTTTCCGGGGCGTAGTCTTTAAGCGGACTTGCAGGCTGCGGCAACCGGATTTTTTGCATCTGCTTCAGCCTCGGCGCAGGCGGAACTGGCGCAGGTAGTGCAGCGGTGTCATGCCCATGTGTCGGTGGAAGTGCTGCGTGAGGGCGCTTTGATCGCAAAAGCCAAGTTCACGCGCCACGTCAGCGATGTTGGCACCTTCGCGTTGCAGCGCCTCACACGCGGCCTGGATGCGCAGCTTCATGATGAACGCCTGCGGGCTGGTGCCGAAGGTCTCGACAAATTTACGGTGCAACTGCCGAGGCGAGAGATGCACGATCTCCGCCAGTTCGGTGATGCACACGCCAGTGCGGAAATGCTCGCGGATATAGGCTAGCGCACGGTCAATCTGTAAATAAGGCTGTAGCACCTGCTTCTTGCCCTCAAAACTCTGCACCGTGCCCATGAGGCCGATTACGCGGCCTTTGGCATCGGTCAGTGGCAGCTTGTTCGTCACAAACCAGTCGGGTAGGCCCTGGTCGGTGAAGAACAGCTCCACGATGTTGAGCTTCGCCTGGCCAGTGCGGAACACTTCCTCATCATCACGACGGAAATTTTCCGCCAGCCGCACGGGGAAAAGATCGAAGTCGTTCTTGCCGACGATATCGACCTCATCGCTGATGCCAAAACGCTCAATGAAGCGACGGCTCGCACACATGAAGCGGGACTCGCTGTCCTTGGCAAAGAAGGCGAGGTCCGGCAGATGGTCGAACAGCCGGTAAAACGGGCTGTCCGCGCTGACGCGACGGATGAAACGCTCGCGCAGCGCGGATGGAGATTCAGAGCGTGATAATTGACGGCTCACGCCATTGCTTTAGCACGCGCCATCAGAAACGCAGCCGCAATCCTGCGTAAACTCCAGTACGCATCGAGGCGAAATTCAAAACCTCTGCATACTGCTCGCCGAGCAGGTTTTCCACGCGGGCGAAGACTTCGACATTCTCCGTGACACGCAGATTCGCGGTGAGGCGAAGGCGCAGATAGTCCTCCACATCTCGCTGGGCCGCGCCAAAGCCGTCCTCGCGGTCGATGGCGTAAAGAGCGCCGAGACCGATGCGCAGGCGCTCCACCGGCCGCACCCACACGTCGCCTGAGAGGGAGTGGCGCGGGCGGCGCACGAGACGGCGCAGGTCGCTGACATTGTCGGCCTCCAGATAGGTGTAGTTCAGGTTGAGGCCGCAGCGGTCACAGGGCTGCCAGTTGAAAAATGCTTCAAGACCTTCGGTGCGGGCCTTGTCCACCTGTTGGAGAGCGCCGAACGGCGGCACAAAGGGATCGAACTCGATCAGATTGCTGATGCTGTTGCGGAACCACGTCAGGCCGATGCTGGCGGTATTCTTTGCAAAGGGCTGCTCAATGCCGAACTCGAAGCCCCGGCTGCGTTCCGGCCGCACAAAGAGCGGATTGCCGAAAAGCGCGGCCTCGCGGTTCTGCGGACTCGCGGGCGCGAAGGCGGTGCCGTAGTTCGCATGTAGCACCGTCTGTGTCCAAGGCATGCGCCAGCTCGTGCCGGTGCGCCAAGTGGTAGCGTCCTCAAAATCAGAATACGAATCATGGCGCAGGCCGCCGAGGAGGTTCCAGCCGGGCAGAAGCTCAAGCTGCGACTGCAGAAAGAGCGCCCAATTTGTTTCCGCCTGATCGACGTCATAAGCGGCGATGGGAAAGAGATTGTCGCTAGAGCTGGAGTAGCCGATGTCCTGCACGGACGCTCCCGCAGTGATGGTCCAGGTGTCCAGCGGACGAAAGACGCTCTGGTATTCCCAGAAGTGATTACGCGAGGTGATGCGGCTGTTGATGCCGAAGCCTGGCGTGAAGTTCGTCGCCACCTGTCGGAAGTTGCCGAACTGATAGGTGAGCGACTGCGTCCACCATTCCGTCGTCTCCCAAACCAAACGCGGCGAGAAGCTCCAGAACTCGGTGAGGAGATGATCGTCGCTGTTGTCGCTGGGGAAGAACATATTCGCCGGATCGTGCGTCGTGGGGTCGCCGGGCACGCCGAGGTCCGCGTTGTAGTAACGGAAGTCGAGATCGAGCCGCAATGTATCAGCGAGCTGGAAACCAAGGCGCGCGGCCGTGTTGTCCATCTGCACCTGACTATTGATGCGGTAGCCGTCTGAATCGAGACGGCTGTACTCGAGGCTCCAGTCCATGATCCCGGCATCACCTCGCGTGCTGAAACCCTCGCGGAAGGTACCGAAGCTGCCCGCCTCGAAAAACACGCCGAACTCGGGCTTTTTGAGGCCTTTGCCGCCCCGTGTGATGATGTTGATCACACCGCCAAGCGTCCGCCCGCCGTAGAGACTGGAGGCAGGCCCACGCAGCACTTCGATGCGCTCCACGTTATCGAGCGCCATCGTCTCGATGTTGTAAAGACCGGCGAGATTTGCCGGGATCGGCCGACCATCGAGCACGACGAGCGTCTGATCGCTGTTCGTGCCGCGCAGGAAGATGCCGGTGACGGTGCCGGTGGTGCCGCGATCCGCAATGACGAGGCCGGGAACTTGTCTCAACGCGTCTGGCAGCAGACGGAGCTGGTCCTGCTCGATTTTTTCCCGGTCAATGACGGTTACGCTTGAGGCGGTGCGCCAGCGCTCGGTCTCGGTTTTGGTCGCGGTGATGACGACTTCCGGCAGGATGCCGGATTTTTTTGGCGGTTCGGCATTTAGTTGGAAGATGGAGCCGAACAAGAGGGCCGTGAGCACGAGGCTGCGGCCACATGGGATGTGGATGAACATGGGTATTGGTTTTTCATTGGTTCGATGAAATCATCCGCGCACCGCCACTTGGCGGGTCGGATGATGTGTTCGCAGCGAGATGTTCGGACTCCGGGTGTGTGTCGCTTCGCGGTGATTTGAAATTTCAAATGCGCGAAGCGCCGCCTCGCCTCCGCCTTCACCAGGATTGCTCCCGATTGGCTGTGCTCCATGTCCGAGGACATGAATGGAGGTCTGTAACCCGATACCGCAGCGCCACTGTGGCCGGTTCTCACGGCCTTCCCTGCATCTGCGAACGGAAAGAAAACACGGACGATGAAGTCCGTGCCATGCGCTGTCATAACCGCATACGCAGGACAGGCAAATGGAATTCTAGCAGACGGACGGCCTGAAGGTTGACCACGGAATACACAGAATAAACGGAACCAGAGTAGAATTGAATTTTCCGTGTATTCTGTGTATTCCGTGGTTGCTCAATTCTGGCCCGTTCAACGGTGCGCATTTCAGCGCAAGCGGGAGCTTGCGCAGCGTCGGCATCACGCGCATCGGGAGGCACATGAAACGCATTCAGGACGCACGGCTCTATGGCATCGTTGATCTCGGTTATGTGGCACCGGAACAGGTGGAGCACATGACCACGCAACTTTGCGCCGGTGGTGTGGACGTGTTACAGCTTCGCGCGAAAAAACTCGCCAAGAATGAAGTTGAGCTTCTCGCTCGGCTCATGCTGCCGATCACTCGCGAGCATGGCGTGCCGCTGGTGATCAATGATCATCTCGAAATCGCCGCCGCCGTCGGCAGCGAGGGCGTTCACGTCGGCCAGGACGATGATGCGGTCGCCAAGGCGCGTGCCGTTGTTGGCAACTCATGTTTTGTCGGCAAATCCACGCACAGCCTCGCGCAGGCCATCGCCGCGCAGGCAGAAGGGGCGGATTACATCGGTTTCGGACCGTTGTATGCCACGGGAACGAAACCGGACTATGTGCCAATCGGGTTACACTACATCACGGCGGTGCATCAGCAGGTCACGCTGCCGATTTTTTGCATCGGCGGCGTGAATGCGGGGCGACTGGATGAGATCATCTCCGCTGGAGCGAAACGCGTGGTGGTGGTGTCGGCGTTTCTCCTCGCTACGGATGTCAGCGGCGAGGTGCGGGCGTTGAAGCAGCGGCTGTAAGGTCAGTGTTTTGAAGGACCGGCTTCAGCCGGTTTTTGGGAACCGGCTGTAGCCGGCACTACAAAACAAGCGATGGCCCACCTCATTTTTTCACCTGCGGGATGACACCTGCTGACACGGCGCGTTTGGCACCGAGGTATTCCTTCGCCAGCGCCTGAATCTCATCCTTTTTGATGCCGGAGAAGTCGCTGACGAAGCTGCGAGCCCAGTCGAGGCGCTCGGGGTGCTCTTGGGCGCAGCGCAGGACGTTCATGGACCAGTAGCGGTTGTCGCGGCGCATCTGCTCAAGCTGGGAGAGCATCGGTTGGAGGGCACGGTCGAATTCATCGTCGGTGATCGGTCCTGCGGCCAGGGTGTCGCCGATTTCGATAACGAGTTTGGTGAGCGCCTCAGCCAGTTCGGGTTTGCACTCGATCATCGTGGTCATGTAGCCGTAGCCGGTGAAAGTGTCGCTGGCGACGTGGTAGCAGGCAGGGCTGTAGGTATCGCCGAGTTCCTCCCGTACCTTGATGCGCAGGCGGTCATCAAGCACCGAGCCGAGCAGCGTG
>JBDNIB010000130.1:0-3872 GCA_041688535.1 Prosthecobacter sp. | reverse complement strand
ATGTTGATGCCGCCAGAGATGACATAGAGAGAGCCCACCAGCGCCATGAAGCTGACATACTCATGCGCCGCGTGATGCAGCGGGTGCCAGTCATGCTGCACGAAGACATAATACGCCGCCGTCACCAGCCCGAGTGCGACCGCCACCTTCGGGTAATGATGCTCCCAGAAGTGGCCGGCAAACAACGGCATCAGCGCGATGCAGAGCAGCAAAAGGGCAAACGGCGCGACCATACCAAGAGGCGGCAGCGCGGCGTGGGAAGAGGCGGAGGCGAAAAAAATCATGCAGCGCGACACAAGGCGGCGAGCGTGCGGCTTGTCAAATCGCGCGTGGTGGGGAGTTGCCCGCGCAAGGCGCAGACCGGATCAATCCGGCCGCCGGTCCAGAATCACCTTGGCTTTATCGAGCTCACCAGTCACCCATTCGCCGATGCCGGCCTCCACTTCCTCCTGGGAGCCACTGACGTGCAGGCGGCGGATGTAGTATTTGTCGAGGAAGCCGACGATTTTTTCCGATACGCCGAGGATGCCACGGTGCAGGTGAATAACCGGCTTTTTCTGTTTTTTGGAGAAACTAACCGCTTTCTGCGCCGGTCCGGCGGCCTTGGGACCGATGGTGAAGACGACGGTGCCATCGGCATCACGCACGTTGTTCTCCACACTTTCCAACAGCTTCTCGGTGAAGGTTTCTTTGAGTTTGTAGCAGATGTCCAGCGCCCCCTCCGAAGCTGGCAGGCCCGCCGGACACCAACCGCCGTGAGGAGATTCGTTTTTGATGGCCCAATCGAGCGCCGCGCGTTCCGCCCCTGTCTGGGAGCCGGAGATGATGACAAGTTTAAGTGGCATACTAAGTTCAGCAGAAAGCAGAACGGCGCATGCAGCAAGCAGGAATTCACTCCAGGTGCCGGCGGAGCATGAGGTCAAGGTTGCACTCAACGATCTCGCCCATGCTGTTGCAGAGGTCGAAGGCGTGGGTGTGGTGATACTGGCCCAGCTCGGCGCGGAGCTGGGTGACTTTTTCAAACGGCTCGACGGCATTGTGCTTCATGCAACGCAGCAGGGCGGTGAGGCGGGTCTGCTCAGAGAGGTAACGGCGGGAGATGAGGCTGCGCTCCTCCTCCTGGTACTGCTTCATGGTGGGGAAGTTCAGGCAGGCGGAGCAGAGCTGCACCACCTCGGAGTTTTCCTTGAAAAACTGCGGGTGGTAGAGGCTCTTGCGCCCCTCGTAGCTCTGCTGGTCGAAGTCGATGGCGCGGACGCGGTACTGCACCTCCTCGAAATCGGGCGTCATGTCGATGACGTAATTGTAGCTGCGCATGTCGCCGAGCAGGCGAATGAAACAGCGCTCGCTAAATTTCACGAACTCCTTGGCCAAGCGGACGCGGTTGAGGTCGGGGCGGTGGAGATAGTCGCGGATGAAGGCATCCCCCGGCACACCGGCGATGTGTTCCTCCACCAGGGTGCCGCCACGGTGCATGAGGTAGTTGATGCGGTTGGGAGAAAGCAAGTGCTCCAGCTCCAGGCCATAGACGCGGGAGGCGTCGGCGGTTTTGACGTAGAAGTGGTCGTAGTTGTCATTGTACTGGTTCACCACACGCACACGGAAGGGACGGGAGTTGCCGAATTCGCAGTAGTCCACGCGCTCCACAAACAAATGCGGCACGGCTTTGAAGTCCCCGGTGCGGAGCTGCGAGTAGATGCTGGTGAGCTTCGGATAAATTTCCTGCTGCAGCTCACGCGGGTAGAGCACGCTGCTCCAGTAGGTGGCGTTGCCGTCCTTGTCGGAGAGCGGATAGCTTTCGGAAAAACTGCACAGCTCGTCATACGTCGTCGGCAGCGCGTGGCAGCGGCCAAACTGATCAAGGTAGGAGATCAACTCATCCGTGACGGGGATGAAGTTTTTGCGCTTGGTGATTTCGTTCATGCCGGTGGCTGTGTTCGCATCTTGCGTTCCAGGTTGCAAGAAGGGATCAGCCACCATGGGTTGCGGCCCTGCGACACCACGCCAACATGCCGCGCATGCTCACCCCGCTCGATTTAAAGCTCCTCCGCGACCTCGGCCGCATGAAGGGGCAGATCGTGGCGGTGAGCCTCGTCATGGCCTGCGGACTGGCAATGATGATCATGACGCGCAGTATCATCCTGACGCTGGAAAGCACGCGGAACGCCTACTATCAGCAGAACCGCCTGGCAGATGTGTTTGCCTCGCTCAAACGCGCCCCACTCGCGCTGGCGGACCGCATCGCGGAGTTGCCCGGTGTGGCCGCCGTGGAGGCGCGCGTGGTGGTGGATGCCAACCTGGACCTTGTGGGTCGGACCGAGCCGGCCTCCGCGCATTTGGTCTCCCTGCCGGAGGGTCGGCCGCAGACGCTGAATCAGGTCTTCATCCGCCAGGGTCGGCTGCCGCTGCCAGACGAGCGGCGACATGCCGTGGTGAGCGAATCCTTCGCGGAGGCGAACAAGCTGCGCCTCGGCGACAGCCTGGTGGCGGTGATCAACGGCCATCGCGACACGCTCATCATTTGCGGCATCGGTCTCTCACCGGAGTTTGTGTTTGAGGCCCGTCCTGGCCAGACGCTGCCGGACAACAAGCGCTACGGCGTATTTTGGATGAACTACAAGGCCATCGCCGTGCCCTACAATCTGGATGGTGCCTTCAACGACATCTGCGTCGATCTCGCGCCGGGGGCGCTGGCCGGGCCGGTGATCCAGGAAATGGACCGCCTGCTGGCAGATTACGGCGCGGGCGGAGCCTACACCCGGCGCGACCACAACAGCGCGCAGCGCCTGGATGATGAACTGAACGTGGTGCGGGCCTTGTCGGTGGCCTATCCGGTCGTCTTCCTCAGTGTGGCCGCGTTCATGGTCAATGCGGTGCTGGCACGGCTGGTGCGGCTGCAGCGGGAGCAGCTCGCGCAGCTCAAGGCACTCGGTTATTCCTCCTGGCAGGTGGGGCGGCATTACCTCAACTACGCCTTCGTCATCGTCGTGCTGGGCACGTTGATCGGCGGCATCGTCGGGCGCTGGATGGGTGGCGGGCTGCTGAGCATCTATGACCTCTTCTTCCGCTTTCCTGACCTGAGCTTCCGCATGGACTACAGTGCGCTCGGCCTTGCCCTGATCGTCAGCACGGGCGCGTCCATCCTCGGCGTCATCAGCGTGGTGTGGATGGCGGTGAAGCTGCCCCCGGCGGAAGCCATGCGGCCCGAACCGCCGGCGGATTTCAAGCCCTCCATGCTGGAGCGCCTCGGCCTCACGCGTGGCGCCAGCCCGGCCCTCCGCATGGCCTTGCGCAACATCGAGCGCCGCCCCATGCAGGCGGTGTTCACCATCTTCGGCCTCGCGCTGGCCACCGGACTCATGGTGCTGCCGGGCTCCATGGCGGACAGCATTGACTACATGCTCACCTATCAATGGAATGACGTGCAACGGCAAGACGTGGTGGTGTTCTTTGCCGAACCCGGCTCCGCCACCGCGCTGGACAGCGTGGAGCACCTGCCCGGTGTGCAGCGGGCGGAGGCCATCCGTGCGGTGCGGGCGCGCATCCGCCACGGCCATCATGTGCGCAAGCTCGTCGTCACCGGCCTGCCGCGTGATGCGGACTTGAACCGCCTGATGGACGCCCAGCGACGACGCATCGTGCTCCCAGAGGAAGGCCTCGTCATGTCTGCCCAGCTCGGGCAGATCCTCGACGCACGCATCGGCGACATCGTGCAAATCGAAGCCCTGGAGGGCCGACGCGGCGTGCGGGACGTCGCCATTCGCGGCTTCATCGAAGACTTCGCCGGCGTCGCCGCCTACATGGACATTGAGGCGCTGCACCGCCTCATGCAGGAGGGAGACACCATCAGCGGTCCCTATCTGGCCGTGGAT
>JBDNIB010001092.1:0-5544 GCA_041688535.1 Prosthecobacter sp. | reverse complement strand
CAACGAGCACCGCTGCGCCTGGCAACGACTCGCGGTGGATGAGGGACAGCCGTCATGGTTCTTCAAGCCCATCACCTGCTGGATGCATCCCGTCTCGCTACAGTCCGGGACTCACGCTGATCCGCGACCGACGCTCACGCTGCATGACGCAGCGCATGATCCGCAGCGCACCGAGAAATATCCGGGCTTTGCCTCCTGCACCCAGTGTGGCCGTGCCGATGCCGCAGGCAATCCAGCGGTCGCGGTGCTGCATGCTGAATTGCAGCAGCTCGCCGCCATCGCCGACCGTGACTTCGTGGCTGAACTTAACGGCCCGCCTGTTTCGTCACCGTGTTCATCACCTTCCCCGTGTCATCGTGATGCGTGAGCACAAGCTGCGCACCATCATTCACCGTAACATGCAAAAAGCCGCCCGTGGGCTTGTCATAGATGTAAGGCTGCTTGATCAGTCCCTCGGGATCGGTGGTGCCTTTGCCGCCGGGTTTTTCGCCTTTGATCGCATTTTCGTCATTCAAAGCACCGACTGAAAACTCCTCGACGCCAAGCGGGTGAATGCTGTGATACTGCCAGTGGCGGTCGCCGCAGAAGGTGAGCACGTTTTTCACGTCGTTGTCGCGTAGCCATTGAAAAAAGCTATCGGCCTCGTGTTTGAAGCCGTTGAGGTTCGCGTGGTTGTCCGTCTTGCTGTTGCGGTCCGGGCCAACCATCGGTGTGGGTGTGATGATGACCTTCCACGCGGCGTCACTCGCCTTGAGCGTCGTTTGCAGCCAGTCACGCTGCTCACGGCCCCAGATCGTCTTTTCAGGGCCGTCCGGCATCTTGTTCGGCGAGCGGAAGTCGCGCCCCTCCATGAACCAGAGCTGCAAATGCTGATGAACGCGATGCGTGCGATACGTCGGCGTCGTGCGGTCCCAGGCGACGTAAATCGGCATCTGCTCACGGAAAATCTCGATGCCAGTGCTCGGCGCGGGGAGCTTCGAACTGCCGAGATCGGCGTCGTTGAAGCGGAAGTCGTGATCGTCCTTCGACCAGTAGGCCGGCGTGTGCGCAAAGAACTCGATCAGGCGCGGGAAACGCAACTCTTCGTGCCATTTCCGCCGCAGTTCTGGCAGTGTCTTCGCCGCCGTCTCCGACGGGTGGTCGTAATAGACGATGTCGCCCGTGCCAATGAAGAAATCCGGCTTCAAGGCGGTCATCGCCGCGAAAACCGGAAACCCGAGGCGCTTGTCTTCCTCCGTCGCCGTCACCGGACCGCCGCCGTTCGCCTTGCCGACCATGAACGAGTGGTAGTTCATGCAACTGCCCATGCAGAACGACGTCGTGCCGGTTTCGGCCAGCGTCTTGAAGCTGCGCGTGGGGCCGGGTTTGGCAGTTTCGCGAGTTTCGCCGAAAACGAGCCGGTAGTGGTAAAGCGTGCCGGGTTTGAGCCTGCTGGCGCTGCTACGGACAATGAAATCGCGATCAGCCTTCGCCTCGTACCACTTGCTGCGGGTAGCTTGAGCAAAATCTGCCGACTCGCTCCACTCAAAAAACGCGACACCCTCTTTCCCCGGCACATCGCCGTTTTCATCGAGCAGAGGCCCCGGAATCGCGGTGAGGCGTGATTGCAGCAGGACAGCGGTCGCCGTGACTTCGCCGGACATCTCGCCCTGCGCGTGATGGATTTCGGCGCTGGCCGTGACGGAAAGAAGCAGAGATAGAATGGGGAGGAGTCGCATGGTTTGGGTGGTGAAAAAGGGTTCAGTTCAAATCGAGATCGTTCGGCTTGGCTTTTTTCGCCTTTGGATTCGGATGATCGGGGTGCAGACCCACCATGCGTGGTGAGCTGGGCCGCACGGGACCCCAGTTGATCGCATAGGGATGATCAGCGACAAGTTTTTCGATGATGTCCCAGTTCGTCTTCACCTGCGTGGCGATGGCGTCGTCCTTCTTCTTCCAGTAGCGATCCATGAGCGCGATGTTTTCGACCGTGAGTCGCGTGTAGGTCAGCCCAGCCTGCACAAAGGCGACTCGTTTGGCATGAATCGAATCCGCTGACACCGCAGCGGCGGCGTGGTCAAGTCGGGCTTGCGAGTCGCGCAGCAACTCGTCGGTATAGAGCTGTGGGAAGGCGAACACGCCGGTCTCGCCATTTTTCGCGATGAAGGCCATGCGCGCCTTCTCAAGGGCCTCGAAATACTCGCGCACCTGTGGCGCGGCGGGGCCGAAAGCGCGGCTGTAGTAGGCGGCGAGGACCGCACCCGCATCGGCGGCGGGATTCCACGCGAGCTGCGCCATGATGTAGTAGAGCGGCCCCACGGTGGCCCAGTCCTCCCACACGCCATCAATGTAGATGCCGATGCAGTTCGCCGCCGCCACGTCTTTGAAATCACGGATCGTCTGTGTGACGTGGATGTCCGGCAATCCCTGCTGCCAGCCGGCGGGGCTGCCGGTGTTCGGCCGCCAGAACATCGAGGGCACGATCTTCGACCACGCCTCAAACTGCTGGCGGTAGGTGTCGCCGCGCGTCGAGCCGCGATCCACGAGGCCGCTGCGGCCGAAGAAGTTCGCGACGATGGTCATGATCACGTTATCCGCAGGCCGCGCCTTCACTGGCGCGGGGCGCGAGTGGCCGTAGCTCAGCATCAACACGCGGTAATCCTTGCCCGGATACTTCTGCTTGAGCAGCTCGCCGAGCTTGTTGGCGAAAGTCACATCGCGATCGCTCGTCGCGGGGCGTTCTTTGTTCAGGTGATACCAGTTGAAGACACGCGGCTCGCCATCGGGATGGTCCCAGGCGCTGCACTTGTCACAGATGCAATGGCCGCTGGCCCAGCCATCGTTCGGCGAGGCGTTGAAGACGGTGCGGTGCGGGTCTTGTTGCAGTTCTGCGGCCACTTCTTCGAGCCACAGCTCCCACACCTTCGGGTTCGAGCTGCACAGCTTCGCGTTGTGCGGACTCGGGTGGCCGCTGCGTGTGCCGTCCGGCTGTAACGCGAAGATTTCGGGAAATTTTTCGTGATAGCGGTCCCACCAGTCGCCGAAGCCGTGCCCGCCTTCAATCGAGAGTGAATCAAGCTGCAACCGCTGGCGCATCGTCCACTCGTGTGACTTGCCATAACCCTTATTCCCGAGGCGGCAGTAGTTGAACATGCTGCCACGGGCGCGCAGCTGCGGATGATAGCGGTGCTCAAGCGTCGCGCTGATCGTGATGCGCTCATTCTTCGGCACATCCTCGCCGAGTTCACCCGGCCATACCCAGCGCACGCCGAGTTGGTCCTGCAAAAACGTATAGACCGCGTTGATCGTGCCATACTCCTGCTGCACGCCCTTGATCACGCCCTCGCGTGTCTTGATGTCCAGCTTCGCTGGATCCCAGCGGTCACGACCCGCGATGACGAGATGTTTTTCATTTGCCACGATGATGATCTCCTCGGGATGCTGAAACTCGAAGTCCGTTTTCGGAAACACCGTCTTCACCGCAGGCTGCACGCCCACCCAGATCGCCCGCTCAGGCATCGGCGAAGGCACGCCCTCGATCACGGCGGGCCTCTGCCCGCTGATCTTCGCGATGTAGTCCGCCAAAACGTCCGCGACCTCCCGCGTGCGCGGTGGCGCATCCTTGTAAACAATGATCGGCGCAGGCGGTGAGTCTTTTGAGACGAGGACAAGATCAGCGGCAAAGACGACAGGGCTGAGACTCGTGAAAACGGCTAGCAAGGCGAGGGGCGTATGTTTCATGTGTGAGGTCAAACGAGAACGAAGACGACGCGACGATATTGCGCTCAAGGCGCACGCTTGGACCACGCCCAGCGGAAGAGATTGCGCGTGTCGGCAAAGCGGGCTTCGGAGGAACTACCGCCGAGGACGACGACGTAGAGGTGATCGTCACCGCGATGGCCACTGGCAATGAGGCAATGGCCTGCCTGGTTCGTCAGGCCGCCTTTGATGCCGTCGTAGCCGAGATCAAGCGCGAGCAGTTGGTTGGTGTTTTCCCACACGGCAGTGCGCGGCGTGCCGTCAGTCTGTTTCACCTCGGCGCTGTGGCGCTGGGTGGCAACCCAGGCGAAAAACTGCGGCTTCTGCATGGCGATGAAGGCGAGGCGGCTCAAATCGCGCGCGGTGGTGGTGCGGTCCTGCTCGGTGCCGCCATCGCCGAAGGAGGAGCGGTAGATCGTGCTCGTCATGCCGATCTGGCGCGCGTTGCGGTTCATCTCGGCGATGAAGTTAGCGCGTGTTTTGAGCAGCGGATTGTCGAGGCCGGCTTTGAGCATCGCTTCATCGGGCGGTGCGAAACGTGAATTCAAATGCTCGGCCAGGGCATTGCCCGCGTCATTGCCAGAAGGCAGCAGCATGCCGAGAAGGCAGTCTTTGACCTGCACCTGCTCGCCGAGTTTCAGCCCGGCGGTGCTGCCGCTCGTGGTGCCAGCGAGCTGTGTGATTTTCACCCATTCATCCATGATCGCCGGCTCCTTTTCTGCGCGCAGGAGGATCGTGTAGGCGCACATCGTTTTCGCCGTGCTCGCCGCCTTGCGCGGCTCGTCGGCAGCGTGCTCCCAGAGGACGGCACCGGCTTTGGCATCGCTGATGACCCAGGAAAGAGCCGTGACGACCGGTGGTGTTGCCAGGTCTTCTTCGGCGGCATGAAGATCAGCGTTCATGGCAAGCAGGAGGATGAAAAGAAATCTCATGGGAGAAAATGTGCCTTCATCAAACGCCCGCACGGAGCGAAATGTTCGCGCAGCGAATCAGTACGAACGCGACAATACCACGCCGCCTCAAGACGTAATCAACGACCTTCATGAACATCACCTCGTCACTTCTCATCCGCCTGCTGCTTGTCACCTCACCGCTGCCCGCCAACGACTGGCCTGCATGGCGTGGCCCCACGACGGATGGTCATGCGGCGGCGGGGCAAAAACTGCCGGTGCGCTGGAGTGAGAACGAAAATGTGAAGTGGAAAACGGCGGTGCGCGGTCGCGGGCATGGTTCGCCGACCGTCGTGGGTGATCGCGTTTACCTCGCGACGGCGGATGTGCCGAAGGAGGAGCAGATCGTGCTGTGCTTTGACCGCGCCACGGGAAAACAGGTCTGGGAGTCGGTCGTTCACAGCGGCAACTTCGTCACTGGCGGGCATCGCAACGCCTCGCTCGCATCGGGTGATGTCGTTTGCGATGGCGAACGGCTCTACGTCAGCTTTCTGAACGACAGTGCTATCTTCACCAGCGCGTTGGATTTCTCCGGCAAGGTGCTGTGGCAGCGGCGCGTGTGCGATTTTAAGCTGCATCAGGGTTATGGCGCGTCACCGGTGGTTTATCAGAACGTGGTGCTCATCGCGGCGGATCATCGTGCCGGTGGAAAATTCTCCGGCCTCAACAAGCTCACCGGCGAGATCCTCTGGCAGCAGAACCGCCCGAAGGTGGACAATTATGCCACGCCCGCCGTCGTGACTGCCGCCGGCAAAACGCAGGCCGTGCTGGCGGGTTGCAAGGTCGTCTCCAGCTTCGATCCGCTGAGCGGCAAAAAGCTGTGGGAGTTCGACGGCTCGACTGAGGAAACCGTGGT
>JBDNIB010001091.1:0-3681 GCA_041688535.1 Prosthecobacter sp. | reverse complement strand
GCGGGGGGCTGCAATTGTGGGGCAGCATTGGGGCGAATGACTGGTGGAATTTGCGCGCTGATGGAAGTGGCACCCAAGCTGATGAGAGCCGCGCTGAGAATGATGGACTGGAGGTAAAATTTCATGGGGGATGCATCACTGCGGGGCTGGCAGCGGGGTGATGATACGGCGCCGCTCAGGCACTAGCACGGCATCTGGCACAATGTTGGAGTTGGCCACCTGCGTTGGCTGCGGAGTCGATGTGGTGACAGGTGCTCCCGTGGAAACGGTAAGATTTCCAGCTCCGCCAGTTGGAGCCTGGATGTCGATGGTGACCGCAGGGGCAGTGCCGACGGACGAATCTGCACCGATGGGAACATCTGCTGATCCCGCGATTTGCGGCAAATTTTGCTGCAAGGTTCCGGTGGGTGCCATGCCACCGCGTGTGGCAGTGGAAACCATGCCTGGCACCGTCGGGCTGGCGGTGGCGTTATTGGCGACGGGTTTCTGCGGCGGCACGCGCATGGCAGGCAGGCGCACGCTAGGCTGTCCTGCTGGTGGCAACCGTTGCAGGCCAGGCGGCTGTTGAACCTGTGGTGCGCCTTGCTGCATCTTGGCGCTGGCCCCGGCAGCCATCTGTTTCAGATAACTGCTGTCATAGTGAAGCTCGGAGGTTTCAGAACCGAGCGTGACCGTGACCACGGAATCGCGGCGGCTTTCCGCACGCTTCACCTCGGCAATCTGCATGCCATTCTCCGCCGGTTGGCCGACCTTCAGACGGAAACGCTCATGGGTTTTGGTGTTGACGATGGTAACCGTGGGATTGGTTGTGTCTCCCGCGATGCTGGTCAGGGCCAAGTCTTTGGCAAAAGAAACGGCGGTCATCACGACCGGCGCCGTCTTGAGAGTGAACGGATTTTTACCCCAGCCAGCCTCATACCGCTCCACGGGATAAGCTGCGGGCGGCATGAAGGCCGCGGCCTGCTGCTGCGCCAGTGCGGCACCGCAGGCTAGCCAGCCGAGCATGATGACGAAACGTGTCATGATCCGGCCTCCTCCGCAGGCTGTTTGAGAGTGGTGACGGCGGGTGCATGAAGGCGGTTGATCCGCGCGGTGACGCTTACTTTTTGGGCATCCTGCGCGTCGGGCATGATCTTCAAAAAGGACGCCATATGGAATGACTCAGGGGAGAGCAGGCCGTGCAGCCAGCGAAACACATCCGGCAGGTCGCCAGTGAGTGTGAGAGTCACGCCCACTTCCTGGTAAAAGGAGGTTTGCGTCGCCTCGTGCAGTTGCTTTTTCTGCACCGTCAGCCGCTGTGCAGCCGCAGCCAGCAGCAACTCGTCCAGAAGTTCCTGGCTGGCCTGATTTTCACTGGTGATGGCTGGCTGGTTGGTCTGTAGCCAGGCGAGCCGCGCCTTCCAAAGCTCAGCCTCACCCAGCATCGCCACCGCCTCCATGCGTTTGAACTCAAGCGTCTGCTGCCGGCGGTCAAACGCGCTCTGCTTCCGCAGCAGCGCCTGCGCGATGAAAATAGCGCCAAAGACGGCGGCCAGCACGCCCAAAAAGGAGATGAGCTTGCGTTCGCGCGTATTCATTGCCCCGCCTCTCCGTTGAGGGTTCCCACAGCGCGAAATTCAGCACGGTTGTCCTCGTCCCGGATGCGTGGCACCGGAAAATTCCATGCATAGCGTTGCAACGGCTGGCAGGCTGCCAGCTTGTCCTTGAAGCTGAGCGCGTGATTCACGGTGGTTGCCTCTCCCGCGACCACCAGCTTGCCACCATCCATTTGAAATTCCTTCAGGCGGATGCCCTCTGGCGGCAGCAGGGAGACCACCTGATGGAACAATTCCGCCGGATACAGGTCGGGGTCGATGGCGGCCTCCACCTCGGCCCATTTGGCCTGTGCTTCCCGCACGATCTCGATCTCCGGCTGCTGGGCGGAAATTTGCGCCAGTTCCCTGTCAAGACGTGCTTCATTCCACTCAATGCGCAGCCACCATGCGCCGAAGAAACACAGATAGACCAGCGCCGCCGCCGCCAGCATTGTTAACTGGCGCAGTTTATGCTGCCGAGCTTGCTGTTTCAGGGCCACCTGAGCTGGCAGCAAGCCGCTGGCCTTGACTGGCAAGCGCGGCTCTGGCTGCGGCTCCTTGATGACTGCGGCGTGCTCAAACAAGCACGCCATTTGCGGTGCAAAATCCGTACCGCAGCGCGTCCACACATGCACGGAATCCAGATCCGTGATGAAGCCGTGCGCCTGCAACGCTGCGCCAATGTCCCGCAGTTCAAACGCCGCATCCGCATCCAGTTCGCGGGAAGTCAGCACGGTCGCATGCAGCAGCGTGCCGTTCCGCGTGAAGGCCACCACCAAACGTCCCAGTTCCTTCCAGATCGCCATGCCATCCTGTGGCAGTCGCAGCAGATCGGCGCTAGCTTCGTAAGCATCCGCCGTCAGGCATTCGGGCTCTGTCACCAGCGCCAGCGTGCCGACAAGGGCTTGTTTTTCTCGGTTCGCTACCGTCCAGTGGTTCCACAACCGGGCGCCGCTGGTCTTTTGCTGGCCCAGCCCCTCCCAGCGCAGATCCACCGCCTCATCGGGGGCATCCGCATGATTCGTGGACCAAAAGGGCGCGCTGTCAAAAGCCACCATCTCGATTCCCATCACGCCGCCACTGCCGGCATGCTCAGAGCGGCTCCAGACGCCCTTGTCGTCACAAACCCACGACTCCCGGCTGTCTTCGCCAGGAAAACTCAGCACTGATGGTGATGGGTGACGATACGGCATGGCGGTCAGGGCGGGGATTCTCCCTCCACGGCAAATTCCTGCCATTCGGACATGCGGGACGCGCCACCGTTCATCTGCATGGTGACAACGATGCCGCAGCGCGCGTCCCCCGCCATGCCGATGCTTTCAATGCGTGGCGTCAGGCCCTTCAGGGTCAGCAGGGCGATGATTTCCGCCGCCTGCTGGCCACCCAGGCCCAGCAGCACCGCCGCCTCTTCCAGGCTTTGTAACAGCGCGTCATCCTGGGTCTGCGGCAGCTCATCCAGCCCTTGGCGTTGCCGCACCAACATCTGCGCGTTGGTCAGCGTGGCACCCGTCAATGCGGCCAGCACCTCCGCTGAGGCAGTGTTCACGTCCAGATGACCACTGCCGCGCAGCGTGAAAAAAGACCGCCATTCCGGCCGTGCGTCCATGATCTCTGCCATACGCGGCATCAGAGCCACCTCGTCCAGATGCTGGAAGGGGCGGTTCAACGGCAGGCCGGGCAGGCCCATGCGTTCATAATCGAGTTTTTCCGCACTGTCAGGACGACGCTTGAGATCATCCGCATCGGTCCAGTCCATCAGCATGGCCGCGATGCCCTGCGCATCTGCGGGAGACAGCCCCCATGAGTTGAAAATTTGCTCTAGCAGCGGCAGACGCTCCTCCGTGAGCAGGGCGTTCAGGTTGAGCCGGCTTTCCTCAGTGCTGAGCGTCACCGCAAATTGCTCAATGCCGGAAATTTTTTGACGCAGCAATTCATCCCCGGGCCTGATCAGGGGGTGCGCGGCCACCGCCACGCCCATCTCCGCCAGTTGGCGTGCCCGCAGCAGGCCCTGGCGTGCCAACTGCATCTCCCCATGTTGTTTGGAAACCGCCAGCGCGTTGATGATCAAAAATGACAGCACCGCCACCAAGCACAGCACAGCCAGCAG
>JBDNIB010001090.1:0-1723 GCA_041688535.1 Prosthecobacter sp. | reverse complement strand
CCCTATGGCGGTGTGGGCACCAAGCCGCCGCAAAAACTTATCCCCGCCACGCCCATGGGTAACAATCCGCTCATGGACTGGGGCGTGTGGCCGCTGGACAACGACGATACTGGCAAAGGCGACTACCAAGTGGCAAGCTGGACCGTCGAGCAGATCAAGACCGCGCCGAAAGACCAGCCCTTCTTCATCGCTGCCGGATTTTTCCTGCCGCATGTGCCCTGCTACGCCACGCAGAAGTGGTTCGACCTCTATCCCGATAACGACAGCGTTTTGCCGAAGATCATCGCCAACGACCGCGCCGACCCGCCGCGTTTCTCGTGGTACATTCATTGGAACCTGCCCGAGCCGCGCCTGAAGTGGGTGCAGGAAAACAACCAGTGGCGCAACCTCGTGCGCAGTTACCTCGCCTGCACCCGCTTTGTCGATGCGCAGGTCGGCCGCCTCATCGCCGCAGGCAATGCGGCCGGCGTCGCCGTCAACACTATCGTCGTAGTCTGGGGGGATCACGGCTGGCATCTGGGTGAAAAGGAAATCACCGGGAAAAATACGCTGTGGGATCGCGGCACCAAAGTTCCGCTCATCTTTGCCGGTCCCGGCGTGAAAGGTGGCCAGCGCTGAATGCAGCCCGCCGAACTGCTCGATATTTACCCCACGCTCATCGAGCTCGCCGGTGTGCCGAAACGCGATGACTTGGAAGGCATCAGCCTCAGCCCGCAGTTGCAAAATGCTGCGACAAAACGCGAGCGCCCTGCCATCACCAGCCACAACCAAGGCAATCACGGCATCCGCAGCGAAAACTGGCGCTACATTCATTATGCCGACGGCAGCGAGGAACTCTACGACATGGTCAACGACCCGAACGAGTGGACCAATGTGGCCGCCAATCCCGAAAACGCCGCCATCATCGCGGAACACAAAAAATGGCTGCCAAAAATCGACGTGCCGCCCGCACCGAACAGCGCCAGCCGCGTGCTGACCTATGATAAGGCCACCGATGAAGCCGTGTGGGAAGGCACGACCGTGAAACGCAGCGATCCGATCCCCGAGTGAAGGTTTTAAAGTTCACTCCATCACTCTCAAAGTGGCCGATTTTTTCCAAAAATCGAGCCCACTCAGCCCACCAATCATTCCACTCATGAAACCCATCGCTCTCATCCTGCTGTCATTCGTCATTCTACATTCATCATTCGCGGCTTCGCCGCGCCGTCCGAACATCCTATTCATCATCGTGGATGACCAGTCGCCCTTTGATTTCAAATTCTACGATCCACAGTCCGCGCAGCACTCACCGAACATCGACAAACTGGCCGCAGAGGGCATGGTCTTCGATTCTGCGCGGCACATGGGGTCGTTCAGCGGTGCGGTTTGCACGCCGTCGCGGCACATGGTGATGTGCGGCCGTACCGTGTGGCATTTGCCGATCGGTCCTGGTGCCAAAGATCACTCTCCGCCGAATATGGAGCAGAACACGCTCGCAGCAGTGTTCAATCGCGCCGGTTACGACACCATGCGCACCTGCAAGCAGGGCAACAGCTACGAGGGTGCCAACAAGCAGTTCACTGTGCGTCACGACGCCAGCAAACGTGGCGGCACTGACGAAAGCGGCAGCGCCTGGCATGGCGATCAGGTCATGAATTACCTCACCGAACGCGAGGCGACGAAGGACGCCGATCCCTTCCTCATCTACTTCGGCTTTTCGCATCCGCACGACACGCGCGATGGT
>JBDNIB010001089.1:0-2463 GCA_041688535.1 Prosthecobacter sp. | reverse complement strand
TACCTGAGCGGTGGCCTCACCTTCAAAGGGCAGCAGTTGCTCCAGTTTAGCGACCATGATAGCTTCCTTACCCTGTTCGACGGCCACCAGCGGGATGGCGGGGGCGTTGATGTAAGCGGGAGTAGTCACGACCGCCGTGAAGGGCGACGCATTGTAAACCCGGCCGCTGCCGGCATCCGCCTCACCCATGACGGTGAAGTTCCAACTGCCAGCAGGCGCAGCAGCATTCGCATCGAGCTGGAAAATGCACTCGTTCTGTCCTTCGGCGATGGTCTGTTCCCCGAGTGAGCTGATGCCGTTGGGTTTCCAGATCATGAACACGCGGATCGGAGCCTTGAAGCCTTCCTTGCGCTTGGCGACGACCTTGAGTTCCAAGATACCGTTGTTCACGAGCGGCACAGCGGGTTTGACGATCTCTAAGGAATAGGGGGCCTCTTCGACCACGGCCACAGGGAGACGGTCCACGATCTCCGTGTAATAGATCACGTTGCCATTGCGCACGACATCGAACTCCTGGCGCAGCTTGCCGCTGATCTTGGTGGCAGGGTCCACCGGATTGAGCTTCACCGGCGAGATCTGATGACCGAGAGGAGCATCTCCCGTGGCCTCAAACAGCAGCGGCACGCTGCCAATATCCTTGGGAGCCAGTTCGGTGAGCAATTTCACGCCTTGGGGCAGATTCTGCGCGTCGAATTTGAAGTCGCCGGAGACATTGCTGCGGGTGACGTTGACCAAGGTGGCATAGCGGCCGCCCTTTGGTACCGCGATGAACTGGCGGTAGTGCGTGTCATTCACGGTGAACTGCGGTGAGGCGAAATAGACTTCCGGTTCGGCCGCGATGAGTTCGAGGCGGTACACGAAGTTCGCGCCACCACGCTCCAAGTGATCGGCCACACGAATGAAGTAGTCACCGTCCGCCGGAATGGCGACCTTGAACTTGCTGTCCAGCCGGCGGCGGCCACCGCCGTCATCGTTGTTGCTGAGGCTGCCGCCTTTTTCGTTGTAGATGGACACCACGCTGTCCAGGGGCGAGCCGAGGCTTTGCGCAAATGCCTGCACCTCCAGGTTCATGCCCTTTTTGAGCGGGAGTTTGAAGAAATCCGCGTCACCCGGCTGCTCGATGATGCCGTTGAGTGCAAATGCCACACCAGGAAGGGCAGGAGTCGCCTTCGCCTGCTCATTGTTGGGCTCGACCTCAAGCGTGTTGTCAAAGGTGACGAGACGGAAAGGATTCCCCGATGGCGCGGGTTCCTGGCTCTTGGAGAAGATCATGTAGCCCGGATCTGGCTCAGTCGGCAGCACCACCTCTTCTTCGAAGGATTCTTCACGCTCGATGAACCGCACCTTGGTCTTGGAGCCGAGCTTGCCGCCAGCCGGATAGACGACATCTGGGCGACGAAAACTGCCCACATGCAGGCGGTAGTGAGAATTGCCATCGCCACGGTAGGACGATTCGCGGATCATCACAGTGTAGTCGCCATCTTCCTCGGCCACATAGGAGCAGTAGCCGTCCTGGCGATGCAGGATGGTGTCATCGGAGATCACTTTCTCGAAGCGGTCCTTGTCGATGATGGCAAGGAAGGGATCGAAGACCGTGTAGCCGAGACGCAGGCCATCCACCTCCACGGACAGGCGCTGGCCCTTTTTCAAGCTGACGCGGTAGTTGTCCACGTCCTCGTTCTGCACAACGCCCTCAATGGTCTGGTTCAACTCGATGACCTGCGGCGTGTCGAAGTCACTGTTCGGCTCCTTCTCCTCCACGTTCGGGAAGATGCCCACGAAGAACTGGCGCGCGTGGGAGATGCCCGATTTCGTGCGGATGCGCATGAGGTGATTCCCCGGCAGCACATCAGGGGCGATGGCGATGGTGAGCTCCACCTTGTTCTTTTCCACCTTCTCCACGCTCTTCTGGGTGAAGCCTTGGGAGAAGAACATGAGGCTCTCAAAGTCATCAAGCTGGGTGCCGGAGACTGTGAGCTTCACCTCCGTGCCACGCTGGCCGCCGTTCGGTTTCGTGGTGGTGAAGGTGGGATAAGCGGCAAACGCGCTGGCGGCACAGGCAAACGCGGCGGTGGTGAGGATCAAATGACGAATGGAGGACATGACGGTGTTTGGGGGTGTCAGACATACGCCGACCACGCGGAGAAATTTCGGCTGCGCCCAAGAGATTTTTTGGTGTGGCACGCTGCCGCCGCCACAGCCGAACCAGCCGCATGACGACATGCCCGCGCTCGACCCACAGGGATAATCCATCAGCGAACTCGGCTTTGTTAAAATTAGACACGAAAAGACCGAATCCTGACTTCTCAGCGGCGAAGAATGAGGTTATTTTGATCAAAGGCGACGGTGCAAAGTCGCACGGCTATCTTTAGGTTCTTCGAGTTTTTCCGTGTGAAGAATTGTGGCCCCAGCATTGGCGCAACCCCGCTGTTTTATAGAGGTTCGCGCCTCGCGAACCTCTTA
>JBDNIB010001088.1:0-2699 GCA_041688535.1 Prosthecobacter sp. | reverse complement strand
CCGATGAAAGTGGCGGACTCCGTGATGATTGCGGGTGTGTTGGGTGGTGTCTTCATAGCGCACACACTATACCAAATCGTGCTCTCCTACGGAGCGAGCGGACTTGAAGTGCGTTTCTACTACGCTTTCATGTCGCCTGACCCCGTTTCCTGACCCCGTTTCCCTGACCCCGTTTCCCTGACCCCGTTTCCCGTTTCTTCAATCGACGAGGACGCAAATCCATATCAGGCGAAAGTAGGCAATGATCTTGATCACTCAATAGGTGAACTCACGTCCATTGATAAGCCTGTTTTTCCTGTTTACAATAGTTGGGGAGGACCTGGCAGGCATTATGGGATGGAGGCGAATTTCCGTGAGTTTTGCCGACTGGAGATTACTGATGATCTTCGAAGTTCAGGCACCTTTTGGTTTCGTATATCCGATTACTATGAGTGGCATCATTATCTATCGACTGATTATGATGATACCAACAGCGAGTGGGATGACACAGGCTCCAACTCAGACACAGGACACCCAATCCCATAACTTTTGTTCAAATGAAATTTATGCTCTTTTATTTAGGACTGATATCATTCACAGTGGCGATTGGCGCACAAACAGAATTGGAAATAAACTATCCTAGCCTGACTCCGGACGAATTGAACCAAAGGCTGAATAGCACAATACACGCAACGCGTGGCCCCGCGCTTAGAACGCAAATGTTTGCCAATGCCTTAGCCACTAATCGTCTGGACCTGATCAGAGTCTGTTTCGTCAACCAATATACATGTCTTCAAACAGTGAAAGCGGTTGCCGACATGCCAGATAGTGAACTTCGACAGCGTGCAACGATAACAATACTGCGCACTCCGAATGGCATGTTTTGGCCGCCTGAAAATCCAGGAATCGACATGCATGGCATCGAGCCCAGGCTGCTCATCGAACCATTCATCTCGGTCATACCGCAACTCCTACCCAAAGTGGAGTTAACTGAGAATTGGTTTAAATATCAGATCGGTCGCACCAAGCTAGCTGATGACATGGAAGCTGTTCTTAATGCCAGAGGTTCGAAAAGCGGTGAGAGTGCAAGGTTGAATGAACCAGAGCCTCTGCACATAACAGGCAGCGTCTCTCCTGATCCAAAAAACAGCGCCACAGCCGTTTCAGAGCCGCCCCCGGTTCCGGCTGTTGTTTCAACGACCATTGCTCCCGCAGAGCAGAATAAAGGTGTCCCGACCTTCGTCTTGGTGATAGCGGGTACGCTGGGCGCTATTATTTTAGTTTGGCTTCTAAAATTGAAGCGCTGATTCTCATGCCACCTCCAGCGCAAACGGCGGCGGATTGGAACGAGGGGCTGCACGCCGCCACCGGGGCGCAGGCGGGTGATTTCACGCTGCGCTGGTGGGGCAAGAATGAACCCACACGCCAACCAATGGCATTGGCCGTGCCAACCCATTTGGGAAAATAAAGTCAGGGCAGCGTCTCGGTTCCGAACTCTCCGAATGTTGAAGCAGTCTTGTGGCGTCACCGAGCCAGCGTTTTCACACTTGCGGCGCGGATCGGCCACTCACTGACGACGGTCTTGATGGAGACAAGCAAACCTACTCTAACTGAACATGCCAATGCCTTGCCCGCCTCGGAGCACTTTCCCGGATCACCGGCACCTGCGATCTCCAATGCTGTGTTGGGAAACCTCGGGAAACGGGGTCAGTGCTGGGGAAACGGGGTCAGTGTGCAACTGCTTGACAAAATTGCATAAAGAAGCCAAGTGTCCGTCCCTCTATAGCGAAATGGGGGAAGAATAAAGTGTCTGTCCCTCTATTGGGTTCTCACAAAAACGTAGCTATCATGCAACCACTTAACATTGAGCTTCAAGACATCCAAGACATCCAAGACATCGCAGACGCCGCCGCCACGGGACATGATGCTCACCATCGTTCGATGGCTATAAGTCACATTCAAGCTGGCGGAGTTGTGAACGCCACTCGGAGCGGCGCACCTGTAGGGCAGGCTATGACTGTTGAAGAGCTTGAGTTTATTTTGGGTTGAGTCATCATCCTGGCATGCCACACGATTTCGAGAAATCTAATCACTCTTCTATCACTCTTCTATCACTCCGGGAACTCGCCAGTGCCGTACCTGTAAGTTTTGGGAGTTTTATGATGAACGAACCCATGACGAGCATGGCTCCTGCCATCGCCATGCACCATATCCGACTGCGCATGATACGGAGAAGGATTCCCATGTATTACGTTTCGCAAATTGGTCCTTCACCCAATGGAATAATTGGTGTGGTGAGTGAGTTCACTGCGATCCAGAAGAACTTCCCAAGTACACTGCAAAGTGAAAATGAAAGCGAAGGCGAAGGCGAAGGCGAAGGCGAAGGCGAACATTAAAGGGTGCATGGCTGCGAGGAACGAGCCAGTCAATGCCCCTGTAGTTGAACACTGCCTTGCCGCGTGAGCGGCATCCCCTGCAAGAAAGGGTCAGGGGTCAATTCTTGACAGGTGGGGGGTTGCATCACGGAGCGGGAATACCTGGATGGGCGTCATTCGGGGCGTGACAGCATGGCGGCTGCTCCCTAGAATGGTGCCATTAGCGTCATGAAACACCGGCTGCCCACCATTACCATTCTCGGCATTCCCATCGTGCGTGCGACGGAGGCGCAGGCTTGACGGAAAGCGTGCGCTGGGAATGGTTCCCGAGACGATGAAGACCTT
>JBDNIB010001087.1:0-5418 GCA_041688535.1 Prosthecobacter sp. | reverse complement strand
ACAGGGCAATAAGACCTGACAAACGTGGTTGGAAGCACATGCAGCCCAAACGAGCCGATTGCCCGCATTCTGCAAGTCCCCCGAATATTCGGGGACGAGTGAGCCGGAAGAACACGGTGGCAGCAGGACTTCGTGCTCGCTAGGCTGAGTTCGTCGTGCGCTTTATCTTCCAGCTCTACCTCTGCGGATTCCTGCTGCTGTGGACACAGATGGCGTGTGGCGGGGTGACGCAGTGGATTCCCGCGATGCGGGCGCTGGAGACTGAGCGAGAGACTTTGGGGCAAAAACTCCATGAATTGCCCGCTGCGCCGCCGGTGCAGCTCACGCAGCGGTTCGGCTGGCACAGCGAATATGCGAGTTCCGAGGCGAAAGCGGAGTGGGTGGAGTTGAATCTCGGGCAGGCGCAGCAGATCGACGCGGTGGTGCTGATCGCACCGCCGCCGAATGGTGGTGCGGTGGGCGCGGGCTATGGATTTCCACGACGTTTCTATGTCGAGCTGCTCGGCGAGGGTGAGGACAACGAGCGCACGATCATCGCGGACTTCACGGCGGAAGATTTTTCGAACCCCGGACTGCTGCCGGTCGTGATTTCGGCAGGTGGGCAGATGGCGCAAAAAGTGCGCATCACGGCGACGCGATTGTATGGAGCGAAGGAACGGTTTTTCTGCGCGTTTGGCGAGGTGATGCTGTTACAAGGGGCGCAGAATCTCGGCGCACGACTGGAAGCCATCGGTCCTGCCGCCGTTCGTGCGAGTAGCAGCCAGGGCACACGGCCCGACTGGGGGCGCATCAATCTGGTGGACGGGCACACCGTGCTCGGGCCGCCGCTGGGCACGCAGAAAAGCCCCGCGCTTGGTTTTCGCAGCAAGCCGGTGAGCGAAAGCCGCATTCTCATCAATCCATGGGTCGAGATTGATCTCGGCTACGTGGCAGTGGTGGACGAGGTGCGGCTTTTCCCGGCGCATCCGCCGCAGTTCGAGCACAGTCATGGCTATGGCTTCCCGGTGCGTTATGGGATCGAGCTGCGTGAGGACGAGAACGACACGCCGCGTGTGCTGCCTGCGCCGCAGTACGGGAGTTACAGCGCGTTGCCGGGCGACAATGTGGTGACGATCATCGGCGGCCACCGAGCACGGTTCGTGCGCCTCAGTGTGCTGGACCCGCATGTGAGCAACGGCAGCGTGGTGCTGGCGCTGGCTGAGATGCAAGTGTGGTCCGATGGCAAAAACATCGCCACTGGCTGCGATGTGAATTCAGCGGACGCCACGGAGGATGGCTGGTCGCGGGCGGCGCTGGTGGACGGTTTTGCGAGTGGCGCGGACATCGTCGAGTGGCCCGTGTGGCTGGCCGGTCTCTCGCAACGGCGTGAGGTGGCGCATCAGCTCGGTGTCATCGAGTTGCGGCGCGAGGCCATCACGCGACGCTGGCAGCAGATCGGGATCGGTTTGATCATCGCGGTGATCGCCAGCGGCGGTGTGGCGCTGTTCCTCTGGTTGCACCGGCAGCGGAAGGCGCGTCAGGCGGAGCTGGAGCGGCTGCGCCAGCGCATCGCGCAGGATTTGCACGACGATATCGGCAGCAGCCTGGGCAGCATCGCCTTGATCGCGCAGGACCTTTTGGCCGATGGCGGGCAGTCGCGAGAAGACCTGACCGAGATCAAGGAAATCGCCGATGAAACCGTGAACGCCATGCGCGACATCACGCGCCTGATGCAGAGCGAGCGCTACGGCAACAACGACCTGCCCACGCTGCTGCGCGAAACAGCGGACCGCATGCTGCGCGGCATCCCTCATCACATCCGCATCGACGGCCATGCGCAGACACGACTCCTCGCCGTGGACCGTCAGCGCGATCTGATTCTCATGTTCAAGGAGGCGCTGCACAACGTCACGCGCCATGCGGCGGCCACCGAGGTGAACATCGCGCTCACGCCGGAGCGTGGTTCACTCGTTTTGACCGTGACAGACAACGGCCACGGCTTCGATCCATCTGTCGCCACTTCCGGCATGGGCCTCACGAATCTGCGCCGACGTGCGGAGAAGCACCACGGCAGCGCTCATATTACCTCTTCGCCTAAAGGCACCGTTTTGACCCTCCAACTTCCCCTGCATGCCTGAAACCATCACTGTCTGGCTCATCGAAGACCACAAGACTTACGGCGAGCGTCTCGCCCGCGCCTTGAACCGCCTCGAAGGCATCGCCTGCACGCAGCGCTTCACCGCCTGCGAGGATGCCTTCGCCGCGCTGACCACCGAGCCCGCACCGCAGGTGCTGCTGCTCGATGTCGGCCTGCCCGGCGTGAGCGGCATCGAAGGCCTTGCACGTCTGCGCCAGCTCGCGCCGCAGACCGCGATTGTGATTCTCACTGTGTTCGAGGAGGACGACAAAATCTTCCGCGCCATCTGCGCTGGAGCTGCCGGGTATCTGCTCAAGACCTCAAGCACCGACGACATCGCCGCCGCCATCCGCAGCGCCGCCGCTGGCGGATCGCCGATCAATCCCACCATCGCCCGTCGCGTGCTGGAGATGTTTTCCAAGGCCAACACGGCAGCACCAAACGATTACGGCCTCACCCCGCGTGAGTTGGACATCCTGAAGCTGCTGGTCAATGGCACCACCATCAAAGAAGCCGCCGCCGATCTCGGTATCGGCTACTACACGGCAGACGAGTACATCCGCAGCGTGTATCTGAAGCTCCAGGTGCGTAGCCGGGGCAGCGCGATTGCGAAAGCGGTGAAGGAAGGGCTGGTATGATGCCGCCTTCCTACTTCAAACACGGCCCGAGCACCTCTTTCCAGATGGCGTAGCCCTTCGCGTTCATGTGCAGCTTGTCATCGAGGAAAATGTCCGGCTTTGGCAGGCCGTCCGGGCCGAGCATGTGGGGATACACATTGATGAACTGAAGGCGCTGGTCGGTCTTGGTAAATTCTTCGACCAAGCGGCTGGCCTCGCGCATCTGCTCAATCATGCTCCAGCGCTTCGGATTCGGCGCGTTGGAGATGTAGCTGATGCGGCAGTCCGGCAGCGCGGCATGCACGCGTGCGACGAAGGCTTTGAAATCCGCGAACACACGCTGCGGCGTTTTGCCTGCGTTGATGTCATTGCCACCGGCATACATGACGATGTGCTTCGGCTGATACTTGATGACGGTCAGGTGCGCGTAGTTGAACGAATCAAACACCTCGGAGCCACCGAAACCACGATTCATGACGGGTAGATCAGGGAAATCTTCCGCGATCGACACCCAGCGGCGAATGCTGGAACTGCCGGTGAAGATGATCGGATTGGCGGGCGGTGGCGTTTCTGCGTCCTGTTTCGCAAAGGCCAGAATCTCCTTCTGCCAGCGAATGGCGGATGTTACCACGTCGTAGCCGGCTTCGCTGAGATGCAGCTTGTCCTCCACCAGGCATTCAGGGCGTGGCTGACCGTCCGCACCGAGGAGCAGTGAAAAGGTGTCGATGTATTCCAGAGCGCTGTCCGTGCGGATGAAATCAGCAATGAGGGCGTTCGTCTGTTTCACCAGTTCGACCTCGCTCCAACGTGCGCGGGAGGGCGGGATGGAGAGGTAGGTGAGCTTCGTCTTGGGCAGAGCCGTGCGCACTTTGGCGGCGAACTCTTTGAAGGATGCCAAGACTTCCTCTGGTGTGCGGCCGGAATGCAGATCATTGCCGCCGGTGTTTAGATAAATCTGCTTCGGTGCGTATTTGAGTACGATGCGCTCGGCAAAATGCGCCACGTCACTCATTTGCGAACCACCGAAGCCGCGATTGAGCACCGGGGTCTTCTTGAAGCGCTCGGCCAGCGACTCCCAGCGGCGGATGTTTGACGCGCCTACGAACAAGGTCACGTCCTTTGGCGGCGTCTTGACAGCATCCTCGGCCTCGAATGCCTGAATGGCCTTTTCAAAGCGTGCTGGGTCCGCCGGTTTGAGGGCATAAGCCCAAGATGAGATCAGCAGCAGAAAAAGAACGGCAAATTGGCGATAAGTCATGGCGGCATGGCAAACGTTGTGCGTGATAAGACTCATGCAACCACTGCTCCAAAGTTGGAAACGAAGATTTGCCCCGGCAGCCGTCCGCAACCATGGCCTGGCGGCTATTTCCATGGATGAACGTGATCTGCCAGCAGAGCCGGGCGTCCGTGTGGAGCGGGACGGCACGCGCTTCGCGGTCTATTCACGACATGCCACCGCCATTGACCTGTGCCTGTATGATCCGCATGACGCCAGCCGCGAGTCGGCTCGCATCCGCATGCAGCGGGGTGAAAACGACCTCTGGCACGCCATGGTGCGCAACGCGGGTCCGGGCACGCTGTACGGCTATCGGGCGCAGGGTCCGTGGCAGCCAGAGCACACGATGCGGTTCAATCCGCACAAATTGCTGCTCGACCCCTGCGCACGCGCGATCCACGGCACGCCCGACGCGGCGGAAAACATGCGCATCGTGCCTGATCCGCAGCACCCGCCAGGCAGCATCGATAATGGCGCGACAGCTTTGAAGAGCGTGGTGATCGATGAATCCTTCGACTGGGGTGATGACGCCGCCCCGCGTGTGCCGTGGAGTGATACGGTGATTTGCGAGATGCATGTGAAGGGCTTCACGCAGACACATCCCAAAGTACCCGCCCAGCAGCGCGGCACCTATGCGGGCCTCGGGCACTCGGCGGTCACCAGCTACCTGCGCGATCTCGGCGTCACCGCCGTGCAGTTGCTACCGGTGCAGCAGCATCTCGACGATGGCTTTCTGCTGGACAAAGGACTGACGAACTACTGGGGCTACAACACCATCGGTTTCTTCGCGCCGCACAACACCTACGCCGCCGCGAAATCGCCGCAGGAGCAGGTGCGTGAGTTCAAAACGATGGTGAAGGCGCTGCACGCCGCCGGCATCGAGGTCATTCTCGACGTGGTGTACAATCACACGGCGGAAGGCGATGAACGCGGCCCCATGCTGATGTTCCGTGGCCTCGACGACTACGGCTACTACCGGCATTATTATGGTGCCAGCGGCGCGAGCCACATGAACATGACCGGCTGCGGCAATGCGGTCGATTCCTCCAGTGTGTGCGGCCTGCGCCTGATCATGAACAGCCTGCGCTACTGGGTCACGGAGATGCATGTTGACGGCTTCCGTTTTGACCTCGCCGTGACAGTGGCGCGCAATGAGACCCACTCCTTCCATTCGCAGTCGCAGTTCCTCAGCGCCGTGACGCAGGACCCCGTGCTCTCGCGGGTGAAACTGATCGCCGAAGCCTGGGACATCTCACGCATGGACAGCTACCAGGTCGGCCAGTTTCCAAAGCCGTGGCATGAGCTCAACGGCCAGTACCGCGACACCGTGCGCAGTTGGTGGCGGGGTGACTCGGGCAGCACGGCGGAATTCTCAAAGCGACTCTGCGGCAGCCAGGACATCTACAGTT
>JBDNIB010001086.1:0-3000 GCA_041688535.1 Prosthecobacter sp. | reverse complement strand
GCGGCATGAGCGCGGTGTTTCGTGCACTGCAGCCGAGACTCGACCGCATGATCGTGCTCAAGATGCTGCCGAAGCCGCTGGCCGCCACGCCGGGTTTTGCCGAGCGCTTCACCCGTGAAGGACGCGTGCTCGCCCGCCTCAGCCATCCCAGCATCGTCGCCGTGCATGACTTCGGCGAAAGCGGCGGCTTCTTCTTTCTCATCATGGAATTCGTCGATGGCGTGAACCTACGCCAGGCCATGCGCGCGGGCCGCTTCACGCCGGAGCAGGCGCTGAACATCATCCCCGCGATCTGCGATGCGCTACAGTTCGCCCACACGCAGGGCGTGCTGCATCGCGATATCAAGCCGGAGAACATCCTGCTCGACTCAAAGGGCCGCGTGAAAATCGCCGACTTCGGCATCGCCAAAATCATTGGCGAGGAAGGCGGAGACGCCATGCTGCTCACGCAAAGCGGCGCGAAGCTCGGCACCGCGCCCTACATGGCCCCGGAGCAGATCGAGCAGCCTTCCACGGTCGATCATCGTGCGGACATCTACAGCCTCGGCGTGGTGTTTTACGAGATGCTCACCGGCGAGCTACCGCTGGGCCGTTTTGCCGCGCCATCTACGCTATCGAGTGTCGGCGGAAACATTGATGAGATCGTCTTCAAAGCACTCAAAAAGGAGCGCGGTCGCCGCCAGCAGAGCGTGGGTGAATTCAAGACGCAGTTGCAAGGGTTGACTTCCCCGCAGGCTGATCCGGTGAAGCCGCTGGCCAGCCGCAGCGCTGCTCTGAAGCTGGGGATGGCAGTCTTCATCTTGGGCTCGATCGTTTTGCTAGAGACGCTCTCCACGAATGGCAGCTTTGCCGAATGGCAGCTTTGCCGAATGGCAGCTTTGCCGAATGGCAGGCCAGTTTCTCCTACTCGGTTCTGATTCCTCTGAGCTGCATGATTTCAGGGGTGTTCATGTTGGGAGTGGGCCTGTTCATGATCTGCGTCAGAGTGTCGCCGAAGGCAGTTTTTTGGCGTGAATCTTTCGACTGCGCAGCAGTCCCAAGCTCGGGCGCGTGCCATCAGCCTCTATGGCGGAAAAAAGCTCGTAGGGTGGTCGCTCGTCGTTATCAGCGCAGGTCTGGCAGGCTTTTGGCAGCTTCCCATGCATCAATCGGCTTATCCTTGGGCAGCGGCCCTCATTTCATTCGTCGCGGCGCTTGTGCCAGTGGTTTGCATCCAGTGGTGGGTTCGGCAGCATCCCGCCGATGCACCCGCCAGACCGAAGAACCGGCTCGTGTCATGGAGCGGACAGGCCGTCGTGGGCGTGTTGATCGCTATGTTCATCAAGTCGTTCATCGCATCGCCCTACAAGATTCCGGTCGGCGTCGAAGCGGGCGTCACGAAAGGCAGCCATTGGATCGCCTCGCATCTCGACACCGGCTTTGCCTCCGGCGACTTGATCATCTTCCAGCATGAGAGCGGGCGGTATTGGATCGCCCGTGTCGTGAAGCAGGAAGGTAAGGGCTTGCAACTGAAACGCGGCGGCAGTCCCGACGAGTTTTTCATGCCGTGGGACAAGATCGTGGGGAAGATGCTCTTTGCGAATTTCTCGCCGGATTTGACGGCAGAAAATGCAGTGGATAAGCGAGACGCGGGGCCGCAATTGGTTTTTGTGATAAGCGGAGTTGTACGGCCTGGCCCGGTCAGTTGGACTGAGGGGATGACGATTCTCGATGCTATCGCGTCCTGCAAAGGCTTCACCACCTTCGCGCACCCCTCCAAGGTGAAGGTCATCCGTGGGACGGAAGTCCATCCCTTGAATCTCCACGATCCTCAGTTGCGCTTCGAACTGCGTCGAGGCGATCAAATCATCATCCCCGAATGACCTTACGGCCGCACACTCAAGCCTTCGGCCTGCGCCAGCGTCCGCTGCTTTCCGTCAAAGCTCCAAAACTCCGTGGCACCCAGCCGCAATGCTGCGGCGACTTGCAGGATGTCGTAGGCGCGATTGCCCAGGGTTTCCGTGTGTTGGGCGGAGAGGCTGGCGGCCTCACTAAAAACCTCGGCCAGCGGGACGTTCACATTGACTACCCGACCAGACTCAATTTCCGCTCGATAGCCCGTGATGATCTTGTCGCGTTCGACTTCAGAGAGCTTGCGCTGGAAAAATCTCAACCGCACCGCGTTTTCGAACTCAAAGGAGTTCACCACATGAACGTGAATCACAGACGCGCTTTCCGTCGCCCGGTTCTGTGCCGCTGCCGTGTTCACGTCAGAGCCGTAAAACGAAAACAGAAAGCTCGTGTCGGCACAGATCGTCATGCTCGTGGATTAGTAGTCCCCTTTGATGCTCTCGTAGAGTTCTACGGTTTCTTCGAGATTGAGCACGCGCTCGCCCGTCCGGTCACGGAACGCAGCACTCTTTGTCCAGTCCACCTTCGGTTCGGATGGCGGCGGCGTAGCCGTTTGCATTGCCTTCGGCTTCACCACGACCTCCTCGCCCGCCTCCAGCCAGGCGAGTATGGTGGGCAGCCTCGTTTGCAAGTCGTGGATCGTGGCGGTTCTCATGGTGGAAGTGTTCTTCATCACTTCTTTTCTGTCAAAGCATGACTTCCTCCTTCCACGACACGCGCTGGACGCGTCTGGCGCGGTTGGAGGCGGAGCTGCGGGCTGAGGGCAAAGCCACGCACTTTGACGCGCTGAAGCCGTGGCTGACCGTGGAAGCCGATGCGACGCCGCAGGCCGAGGCAGCAGACAAGCTCGGCATCAGTGTCGAAGCCGTCAAAGTGGCGATTCACCGCCTGCGGAAGCGTTTCCGCGAGGCGGTGAAGACCGAGATCGCGCAGACGGTGAGCGAGGCGGGAAGCGTGAGCGAGGAGCTCGACGCGTTGATGGCTGCGCTGCGCGGATCATGATGATAGGGGTAGGGACAGCGCATTGGTTTGCGCCGCCCCTCCCTCCGAACCGGACTGGCAGATTTCCCGCATCCGGCTCTCCGGTCAGTTGTTGGCTGCTACACGCAG
>JBDNIB010001085.1:0-4443 GCA_041688535.1 Prosthecobacter sp. | reverse complement strand
TATCGCCGATCACCGGTTCACGACGCTTGGAGTCGGCTTTGGCATCACTGGCGAATTGGAAATCGACCGTGTCGCCGGTAGCAAAGAGTTTCGTCCAATCGCGGCCATTATTGATCCATGGCGAGGTGTCCTGCACACGCCAGGTGAGATGCAGGTGCGTGGCATCGGCAGCGAGGTCGCACTGAGCTTTGAACTTGCCACTCTTGTCCCAAGCGATGCTGCCGGGGATGGTGGCCTCGCGGGCTTGTTGCTTGGCGGCGACTTGGCGCAGGTTCTGACGTTCGGCGGCGGCGATTTGATCTTTGCTCACGGTGAGCTTGCCGCTAAGGCGCTTCAATTTATCGAAGCCGGTCAGCTCGTAGATGCGATACGGACCGTGGCCGATCTGGACGTAGTATTTTCCGCTCTTCGCATCGCGGGCGAAGCTGCCGCCGAAGATTTCGCCACCGAGACGGTATTCGTTTTTCAAATAGCTCACGCGCACATCGACAAAGGCCTCGTCGAGATACAATCCATCGCTGGTGAGCATGAAGCAGCGGCCGTGATTGCCATTGAGGAAGAACACGTCCGCGCTGTCATCAAGCGGCGCGATGCCGAGGAAGGCCATCGTGCCCTGCATCACGCCGGGTTCAGGCAGTGGCGCGTCGTGCGAGCCATGCACATCACTCCACTGGTTCGGATAGCTCCAGAGATGGCGACCATCCTGTGCGTAGGCACTCATCTCGGGATCAGAGTTGAAGAGGAAGCGGCCAAAGCGGTCGCGCACGGTGGCGACACCACTGCGCTTGTTGCCGGGTGTCAAACTCACCGGCACGGCCTGCGCGATAGCCTCGTTGAGCGTCGGATAATCCGGCACGCCGTTCGCGAGGAAGCCCTTCGGCTTGATCGCGACCACTTTGACCTGCGTTTTGTCAGCGCTAGGCATGTAAAACGTCAGCGAGTTCTGCAGGTGGCCCCACGGCCCGCCCGCGTAGTCGATTTGATCGCCGCAGAAGTCGAACTCGGCCTGCTGCGCCTCGCCGTCGCCGTTGCGATCCACCCAGAGCACGCCCATGCCACGCTGCGACCAAGGTTTGCCCTCGCCCTTCTTACCGGGCTTCTCGCCCGCGCGTTTCTCCGGCCACTTCGCGTAAAATGCGTCGATGTAGGACTGTGGCGGTTGCCAGTTGAAGGCGTAGCCAAAATGATGCGTGCCCGCCGTGGCAGCGATGTCTTTCAGCGTGCCATCAGGCAGCACTTCGCTGATCAGCGCCAGCTTCCCACGCGTGGCAACGAAGGTGCGTCCAGCTTCGCGGAAGAACGCGTAGCTCTGCGGCTCGAAGTGACCCAGATGGCCTTCATCGAGGCTGAGCACATGCGTGGGCCATGCGGTCTTCTTTGCCAAATCGACATCCCAAAAGCAGCCGAGTCCGATCCAGCGGCGCGGATTCTCGGGATCAAAACCGCTGCCATCACCGCCGTAGTGCGGCATGCCGAATTTCTCATACACGACAGCGTTCTTCGCGAGATCCCACGCGATGACGCGCTTGGGATTCCAACGCTTCTCCGTCACCCACAGCTTGCCATCCGGGCCAAACACGAGACCTTCCGGATTCACCATGCGTTCGGGATCGTATTTGCCGCGATAGGGGCCACCAGGCTTGCCCGTGATGGCGTGTTCGCTGCCTGCGGACGAAAAACGACGCACCTGATGCGTCTTCGCATCGCTGATGAGCACATCGCCATTCGACGCGATGGTGAGGCCGCTGATGTCGGCGTTTTCAATGAGCAGCTTTTGATCGCGCACACGCATCACACCGCGATCCGTGGTCGCGAACAGCTCCTTGTCAGCCGCTAGATGCTTCACACCTGCCAGCATGATCTTGTCGAGCTGCTTACCGCTCTTCGCATCAATCACGAGCACAGCTTTTTCATCGCGGCAGCTCACATAGAGCTTGCCGTCGAGCACAGCGATGCCGCCGAGATTGAACTGCTTCAAATCGGACTGCCCGTTCACCTCCATCGTGTCCACCGGCAGCCCGCGAACCTTGCCGGGCCACTCGACGAGTTTGCCGGTGGCGATGTCGAAGCGGCAGATCGTCACCGTCCAGGTCGCCTTCCAGTCCCCCTTGCCAAAATCAGGCCGTCCACCCCATGCAAAGCCATCCTGCGCGACATACAAATGCTCCTCATCCGCCGCGATGGCATCGTGCTGAATGCCGTAGCCCTGCTGATGCTCGTAGCCTTGCACAAGTTTACCATCGTTATCGAGCGCCACGAGTGCCCAGCCGCCTTCCGTCACTGGCGCGGCGAAGAAGACGAGCTTCGAGTTCGCCGCCGCTGCGTGCAGCGTGCTGTGATTGGGTCCCCACGGCTCCGTCGTTGGCTCGTCGCCATTGGCAAAGTTCATCACATACTGCGGGCGGATGCCTTCATGCGTTACGCCGCGCCATGTGTAGCTGCCGGGAGCCACGAGCCTGCCCGTTTCATCCAGCCCATCCCAGTTCAGCGTGTGCTTACCAGCGGTGAAATTGCGACCGCTGACGAGATTCCGCACCCGCTCGCCCTTTTCGTTTTCAATCACCAACGTCGCCTTGCCTTCGGTGGGCTGCTCGAATTCGATGCGAATCTCCTGCTGACTCGCCGCGACAGCTTCGCGATACGATTCGAGATCAAACTCGGCCCATGTGGCCGGATCGTCGTTGAAGAGCGCATGAATGGCCTGGTGATCGGTGAAGCCAAAGCGCTCGCGCTGACCGTCGTGCTCCAACGCGACGACGATGCGCATTTTCGACCAGTCAGCCTTGGGCAACAAAACGCGATTGGCCTTTGCTGTGACGACTTTGGAGCCATTCGAGACACCCAGTTGCACTTGCCTGGCGGGAGTCTTCACCGAAACCGCATTCGCCGTCACTTCCAATTCGAGTGGAATGCCTCCGCGACGGCTTGAACGGATTGTTGATGCCACCGGCGTCTCCAAAAGCTCCAGCCGCACAAGACGCTGTTTCCCCAGCTCATTCACCACCACGCGCGAACCAGCGATGGCGATGTGCGCGGGAGATTCGAGCCCGGTGTAGCTCACCGGCGGCGATTCAAGCGAATCATAGACATACACCGCGCTTTTTTTTGGATCGCTCACCGCGAGACGTTTGCCATCGCTGTGAATGAACACCGCGCCGCCGTGCTGCGTGAGGCGTTTCACTTCTTTTAAGTCGCGATCTAGCACCACGATGGCATCCGTGTCGGCGGCGAGCAGTTGATTCTGAAACCACGCGAGGCTGGTGCAGTTTTTCAGGCCCGGAATCGTCAACGCGACGGGTTTGTTGGCGAGATGGCCATCGTCAGTGACCGGGAACTCGAAGCCTGCGCCGGCCGGTGTGGTGACGATCATGCGTTTGTCGATCACTGCCGCACCGCTCACGTTTTCCGGCACGGTGAAGTCCTTGATGCCGGGTGTGTCGAGATGCGAGAGGCCATTTTCGTCGATCACCGGCCCGCGCGCGAGTTGAACGTTGCTGTAGTGCGTTTTGAGGATGCAGAGCGTCTTGCCGCCGAGCACCACCGGCTGGGCGCAAATGCTTGGCTCCAGATCGCCGAGCGTGTGCGGCGTCTGCGGCTCGTCCTGCCAGCGCCAGCTACCGCGCGAGGTCCAAATATTGCCCGCTGCATCCAGCGCGAGCCCTTTCAGCCCGGTAAGGCCGCCGATGCGGCGCACGACATCGAAGCGGCTCTCCGCCTCGTTCCACTGCACGAGCTGAATCACACCTCCCATGCCCGATACCGCGAACAGGCCGTCGCGCAGCTTCACCAGACCACGGCCGTTCACGATGTCGTTGCTCATGGGCATGTAGCCGATGAATGAACCCGACGCGCCGCCCAGCACCACGCCCGGATCAGGTTCAAACGATTCATTGAAGCGGTTGATCGTGCCGTGCCATGAATGGGAATACCAGTAGCGTCCGATTTTCTGCGGTCGCTCGCCTTGAAAGCCCTTCGAAAAACCGTCCTTCAACGTGCTGTCCTTCCACGCGAACACCTTGCCCTCGCCGAAGCCGCAGATCGTGCCGTCGCTCTCAACATGTAGGCTGCGGATTTGCGCGCCCGGCTGCATCATCGGCGTGCGCTCACCCGTGACGGGATCAAGCGCCGCCAGTGCGTCCTTTTCGACGACAAGCACCCGGTTCCCCTGCGCCGCCGATGCCAGCGCATCCACCTCGCCCTTCAATCGCACCGGCTTCGTGCCCGGCACGGCCTTCAGCGGCAGCGTGTAGAGCGCCTGCTTCAATTTGAGCACCAACAGATCGCCCACACGCGTCATTTGATCGCTGCCGCGTTCATCGCCCTCGGGAATCTCAAAGCTCGCGAGCAACCGTCCATCGAGCGCATAGCGATTCAGCCGCGTGGAGCCACCGCGCTCCCAAAGCGTGCCTTCATCATCAAGGATCGGACCGATGCCCGCGAAGG
>JBDNIB010001084.1:0-1965 GCA_041688535.1 Prosthecobacter sp. | reverse complement strand
GCAGTGCGTCGAAGACTACGCCAAAATCGGTCTGCCCACCGATGTGGAGGCGCTGGTGCTCATGGAGACCGACGGCCATCCCGTCGTCGTCGAAGAAGAAGCCGCGCAGATGATGGTGCTCGCCAAAGCCAACGGTGCTCGCGAGGTGCGCGCCGCTGCCGATGAAGCCGAAGGGGCAAAACTCGTCGCCGCCCGCCGCAATGCCTTCTCCGCGCTCGCCCGGGTGCGCCCGACCACCATTCTCGAAGACGTGACCGTGCCACGCAGCGAACTCGCCACCATGGTCGCTTTCATCGACAGCGTCGCGAAGAAGCACAATCTGCAAATCGGCACCTTCGGCCATCTCGGCGATGGCAATTTGCACCCCACCTTCCTCACCAACGAACGCGATCTGGAGGAGATGCATCGTGTGGAAATCGCGCTGGAGGAGATCGTCGATGAAACCATCCGCCTCGGCGGCACCGTCACCGGCGAGCACGGCGTCGGTCTTGCCAAAAAAGCCTTCCTCAAGCGTCAGCTCGGCGAAGGCAGCTACGAACTCATGCGCAGCATCAAACAAGCGCTCGATCCCCAGGGCCTGCTGAATCCGGGGAAGATCTTTGATTTGAGGAACTGATCATGCCACAAGCCGCACTCCTCAAAGACCTCGATTACTCCGTGCTCCAGCAGTGCATGCACTGCGGCATGTGCCTGCCCACCTGTCCGACCTATGTCGAGACCAAGATGGAGAAGAACAGCCCGCGTGGCCGCATCTCGCTCCTGCGGGCGGTGGCGGATGGGGAGCTGGAAGTGACGCGGGCGCTGTCGGATGAGATGTACTACTGTCTCGGCTGTCTTGCCTGCCAGACGGCCTGCCCGGCGGGCGTCAATTATGCCGAGTTGTTTGAGACCGCTCGTGCCGAGGTGGAGCAGGCGGGCGTGAATGACGGCATGCAGCGCGGCTTCTGGCGCTGGCTCACGCTGAACGTCATCTTCATGCGCCCCTGGCTGCTGCGCTTGATCGGGCGCGTGCTGCGTTTTTATCAGAGCACCGGACTCGACAAGCTGATGCGCAAAGTGCGCTTCTTCGGCCTCATGCCGCCTTCGCTGGCCAAGCTGGAGCCGCAGACGCCGCAGATCTCCGCGCAGTTTTCCGATGACCTGATCTTGCCGGTCGAATCGCCCCCGCTCCGCCAAAGCTACCGCGTGGGCCTGCTCACCGGCTGCATCCAGGATCTCGCCTTCTCGGACATCAATCGCGACACCGCCGATGTCCTGCTGGCGAACGGCTGCGAGGTCATCACGCCCGGCTACCAGCACTGCTGCGGTTCGTTGCACGCGCACAATGGCGAACTCGAACTCGCCCGCGAGCTCGCTCGCAAGCAGATCGACCGCTTTGATCTCGACTCCCTTGATGCCATCATCACCAATGCTGGCGGCTGCGGCGCGCATTTGAAGACCTACGGCCATCTGCTGCACGATGATCCCTTCTACGCCGCCAAGGCCAAGCTGTGGGACAAGAAGGTGAAGGACATCCACGAATGGCTGGTGCAGATCGGTTTTCGTAAACCCACAGCAGGCGCAGACGTGACCGAGGTGACGTATCATGAGAGCTGCCACCTCTGCCACGGGCAGCAGGTCGTCTCGCAGCCGCGCCAGATCCTCGCCAGCATCCCTGGACTCGTGTTCAAGGAACTGCCCGAGTCAAACTGGTGCTGCGGCAGTGCCGGCATCTACAACATCACCCAGCCCGAGCAGAGCCAGAAGCTGCTGGATCGCAAAGTCGCGAATCTGCGGCAGGCCGGTGCCCCCGTCGTCGCCACCAGCAATCCCGGCTGCCATATGCAGCTCGCCAACGGGCTCCGCTCCTGTGGCGCACATCCCTGCCATGAAGTCACGCAGCCCGTGACGTTGCTGGCAAAGGCGTATCGGGCGGAACGTAACTGAGCACTATGGAACTCGCTCCCACCGGAGCACTGTGGTAAG
>JBDNIB010001083.1:0-4890 GCA_041688535.1 Prosthecobacter sp. | reverse complement strand
GCCAGCCATGCGCAGCAGTTCCGCACCTACCTAGCAGCCGACGCACCCGCCGGGCGCAGCCTCGACTTCCTACTGCAAGAGTTCTTCCGCGAATTCAACACCATGGGCTCGAAGTGCAACAACGCGGAGATCGCGCATCACGTCGTCACGGCGAAGACGGAGCTGGAAAAAATCCGCGAGCAGGTGCAGAACGCGGAGTGACTCACGATCCGCCCGGCTGCGGCAGGCCTTTTTGCACCGACTTGGGCGGCTGTAAAACAACGGTTTCATCGGCCGGCAGCCAGGCTTCGGGGGCACCGGCTTTAAGCATGACTTCGCGTAGAGTGACGCGGTCGCCATCGCGGCGTTTGCTTTCCTCGGCAGCCTCCATGAAGGCGTAAATTTCGAGCGTTTCCTTGGGCGAGATGGGCGGCTGCTTGGTCTGGAAAAATTTGATGATCTCGCGCAGCATCGGGGTGTAGTCGCCCTCGGATTTCTGCTCAGTGATCTGCTTGTCGCCAAAGCGGATGACTTTGTAGCCGGCCGCGCCTTCATGAATGGCATGCAGCGTGCCGGTGCGCTCGCCGGTCCAGATGCCGGTGACGATGGAAGCGGAGGCCGTGGTGGTGCGGGTCACGGAAAGACAGCCGGAACCCATGACGGTGAACAGGGCTGAGGTGGGATGAATGCCATAGAAAAACAGGTCGGGGTGATGCGGTAGCACATGCGCCGGGCCGTAGGAGATGACGCTCCGCGCCGGGGTCGGCTCGGCATTGGCGACTTCGAGCACACCGGGATACCAGCGCACGGCGGAGGCGCTGAAAACGGGTACCTGGGCGGTGGCGGCAAGCTGGTAGATCGCCACGGCGTCCTTGAGCGAGGCGGCGACTGGCTTGTCCATGAACACGGGTTTGCCAGCCGCGATGATTTCCTTCATCTGCTCAAGCCTGGGACGGCCTTCGAGGCTGAGCAGCAGGATGGCGTCCACATCTTTGCATGCCTCCGCCACGCTGCCGACGATGCGTACGCCGAACTTGTCACGCACGGCGGCGGTGAAGCCCTTGATGCGGGACTTGCTTTCCTCAATGTCGTCACTGCCAGCCGGAAAGGCCACGACGACACGCGCACCCGGAATGTGATTGGGATTGGCCGGATCGTTCAGCCGCAGGGTGAACTGCTCCGAGTGCGAGGTGTCCAAACCGATGATGCCGAGGCGCAGATCTTCCGCCATGATGGGAGTGATGGGCAGCGCCGACAGCCATCCCATGACAAGGATGATCCAGATCGTGCGGGTTCCCGGCGGCTGCATCTGGCTAAAATGCAGGTGTGTCGTGGAATGGCAACTGCTGAGTCACTTGACCGTCTCCCCTGTCCTGCTACGCTCGACCCCATGGAAACCGTCAGAATTGGCATCGTTGGACTAGGAAACATGGGCCGGGCACACCTCGCGAACATTCGCGCGGGCAAAATCCCCGGACTGCGCGCCACCGCCCTTTGTGAAAGCGTCGGCACGCTGCCAAATCTGGCCGAGGGCGAAAAAGCCTTCACAGACGTGAATCTCATGATTCGCAGCGGCCACATCGACGCGATCCTCATCTGCACACCACATTTCAGCCACACCACCATCGGCATCGCCGCGCTCAACGCCGGGCTGCACGTGCTCGTTGAAAAACCCATTTCCGTCCACAAGGCGGACTGCGAGCGCCTGATCGCCGCGCACACGGATAAGAGCAAGATTTTCGCCGCCATGTTCAACATGCGCACCAATGCCTGCTTCAAGAAGGTGAAGGAGCTCATCGACAGCGGCGAGATCGGCGCGGTGCGCCGCGTCCACTGGGAGGTGACGAACTGGTTCCGCACCAACTACTACTACGCCACCGGCGGCTGGCGCGGCACCTGGAAGGGTGAGGGCGGCGGCGTGCTGATGAACCAGTGCCCGCACAATCTGGACCTGTTCCAATGGCTGTTCGGCGTGCCCCAGCAGGTGCGTGGCTTCTGCCAGTTCGGCCGTTTTCATGAGATTGAGGTCGAGGACGATGTGACCGCCGTCATGCAGTATGACAATGGGACCACCGCCACCTTCGTCACCAGCACCGGCGAGGCACCGGGCATCAATAAACTCGAAATTTCCGCCGAGCAGGGCCGCCTGACCGTCACCGATGGCACGCGCATCCACTTCCAGCGCAACCGCCAGCCGATGAGCAAGTTTTGTATGGAGGCAGAGGCTGCCTTCGCAATGCCCGAGAGCTGGCACATGGACATCCCGGTCGATCAGACCGGTGGCCAGCACATCGAGATCCTGCAAAACTTCACCAACGCGATCTTGAAGGGCGAAAAACTCCTCTCCCCTGCCGAAGAGGGCATCCACAGCGTCGAACTGGCCAACGCCATCCTCCTTTCCACTTGGCAGGACGCCACGATCAAGCTGCCCATGTCTGCGGCCGATTACGAGAGCCTCCTCATCGAAAAGGGCGAAAAATCGAGCTTCCAGAAGACCAAGGTCGTCGCGAAAGCCAGCGCGGAAGATTTCGCCAAGAGCTTCCGCTGATCACTACAACGAGTAATAAAAACAACGCCGCCACCCGGAGACGAGTGGCGGCGTTTTGATTTCGCCTGCCTCATTCGGCGGCTCTATTCGTCCGCCTTGAGACCGGTGAATACTTTAGCCGCCAGCGCACCACCGGCGATGCAGAACACCCAGTAGGCCCACAACTGGCTCCCTTTGAGGATGTTCAGCGCCACCGCACCCGTGGCGACGGCGGGATTAAATGCCGCGCCAGAAATGTCACCGACGGCGAAGGCTCCCATCGTCACGGTGAGGCCAATCGCCGCGCCGTAAAAACTGTTGTTCGCATTCGCCTTGGTGGTGGCAGTGTTCAACACTACCCACGCAAGGGCAAAGGTGCCGATGATCTCGGCCACGATCAACTTGCTGAGCACAAAATCCGCCGGAGCGGCGGCTTTGCCACGCAACCAAGCCACCGCCAGCGCGGCGAGCACCGCGCCGACCACCTGGCAGAGAATGTACGGCACAACATCCTTGGTGTCACACTTGCCACGCAGCCAGACGGCCACGGTGACAGCAGGATTCAGATGGCCGCCGGAGATGTGTCCGACCGCATAGATCATGACGGCGAGGGCGAGGGCGAGGCCGATCCCGATGGGAGCGAGCGGGTTGCCACCGACCACATTGTGACCAACGGCATAAACGAGGAAGAATGTTCCAATGAGTTCTGCGATGTATTTCTTCATAGCGGTGCCATAGGATGAAAATCGCGAAAGTTTGGCAAGCAAAACCCTGGAAATCTTCGGCCAATCAGCATACACCCGTACCGTCCATTCTCAGAAAGTGTCACGCGGCAGCTTCAAGCTCTGCGGCTAATGCGTCAGCGCATAGAACACGATATTGATGCCAATCGGGTAAGCGTACTTCTCGGACACATTGCTGGAATACCAAGGGTCGCTTTGTTCCTGTTCCCAGCCGTCACCGAGATCGTTGTTCAGGCAGATGAGTATGACCATGCGACCAAGGTCGTCAAAAACAGCGCGGAAACGCGGCATTGCGGAGTCAGGCCGGTATTCGTTGCGCATGGTCGTGCTGCCGTGCTGCCGCATCTCCTTCCAGTAAGTGTTGCTATGCACCTGAGGTGGCTCCGGCAGGTCAAACACGAAGTGGAGGAGGTGCGCCGGCTTTAGCTCCGTGAAGCCACGATCCGGGCAAAATTTTTTTGAGATTCTGCTCCAACTGCCACCACTCCCCATCTCCCCACAAGTCATCCATCAGGATGAATCCACCGTTGAGCATATATTCGCGCAGCAGCCGTCCCTGCTCCTCGCTGATGTCCATGTTGCAAGGTTCAGACACATACACCAGCGGATGGTGGCGCAACTGTTCGGCGTCGATGTTGATGATGACCGGAAACGGATCCACCTGGATCGAGGTGAGCTGGTGCAGACGGAAGGAGAAATTGAGATCGGCCTCCGGGTAATCCGCCGTCCATCGCAGCCCGCGGCGGTATGGGTAACGCAACCGCACAAGCGTGAACACATCCTTGGGCAGTTCCGCCGAAACCTCCCACACAGGCAGGTTCTGGCCGTAATGCCTCTAGCCGCGAAATTGGCGCGGATTGTGAGGGAAATGAACCTCCCGCCCTCTGTAAACAAAGGTGATGTCTCCCCTCGGCTCCTGTGCGGGCAAGTCTTGCCAACCGGGCAGCCCAAGGCAGGCCAGAAGCAATTTCCAAAATCTCATTCAGCCTCTTTTACCAAAAGAGGCACTGCAAAAGCCAATTTATTCTTAAACCGGCCTCAATCGCCGATCAGCCGATTCAGCGTGTAATACGCCATGCGGTGCCACAGCGGCGTGCCGTCTTTGGCCTTGATCTGCGGCAGTTCAAACTCATGCACATAGCCCGTGCGCAAGTTCGCGCAGGCGACTTCGAGGCTCATGCCATCGTCAGACAAACTCGCGGTGGTGATCTTCAGCGGCTTCGCATCGAGTTCCTCACCGCCATACTTGCTTTGGAACGGATAGGTGTAGCTCTGCCCGGTCAGCTCGCCCACACTCGCCTTATCCACCGGCAGTGTGAACGTGAAGCGAAAGCCGATTTTCGTGAGTTCCATCTTCTGCACCTCAAGTGGCGTTTTTTGCGTCCACACCACGCGTTGCAGCCCAAACGGCCGGTTCCCCATGCTGTTCCAGCCACGGTTCGTCTGGCCGATGACCAAGGAACCATCCGTGAGGAAATTCACCGCCAGCGCCGCACATTGCAGCCCGCTAACGAACGGGAAACACGCCCCCTGATAGTCACCACCGACTTTTTCCAGAAACACCCTATTCACGCCCGACAAGACAAACTCGCCGAGGAACATCTGCTGCGCGAACGGCCCAAACTTCCCAGCGCTCTTGTC
>JBDNIB010001082.1:0-2341 GCA_041688535.1 Prosthecobacter sp. | reverse complement strand
TGCGGCGAATGGCGCGCATCGTTTCGGTGACGGTACCGATTTGGTTGAGCTTGATGAGCACGGCGTTCGCGGTGTTGGCGGCGATGCCGCGCTCGATGCGCTCGATGTTGGTGGTGAAATGATCATCGCCGATGAGCTGGCAGCGATGGCCGATGGCCTCGCGCACGATCTTCCAGCCGTCCCAATCGTCCTCGGCCATCGGGTCTTCGATGGAGACGATGGGATACTTACTGACCCATTCAATCATGAGCGCGGCGAACTGCTCGCTGGTAAAACGGAGTTGTTCAAGGCCCAGCGTGTAATGACCGTCGTAAAACAGATCGGTGGCGGCGATGTCGAGCGAGATGCCAACTTCATGGCCCGGCGTGTAGCCAGCGCGTTCGATGGCAGCGATCAGCGCGTCGAACACATCCTCATTGCGATCAAACATCGGCCAGTAGCCGCCTTCATCAGCCACACCAGCGAGCAATCCGCGCTCACGCATCACGTCGGCGGCGGCATGGAAGACGTTGGCGGTGACTTCGAGTGTTTCGTCATACGTTTTGGCCGTGAGGGCCATGACCATGAAGTCCTGGATGTCGATGCGGCCCTGCGCGTGCTTGCCACCGCCGAAGATTTGAATTTCAGGCAACGGCAGCAGCGTGCCATGACCACCGCCGAGCGATTCAAACAGCGGGATGCGCCGCGCATTTGCTGCAGCCTGCGCCACAGCCATGCTGGCCCCGAGGATGGCATTGGCACCGAGGCGTGATTTGTTCGCCGTGCCATCAAGAGCGATGAGCGACTCGTCGAGGCCGGATTGATCAAACACATCGCGGCCGACGACAGCGGCGGCGATTTCGTTCTGCACATGCGAGACAGCTTTGAAGACCGACCTGCCGCGATAGCGGGCGGCATCGCCATCACGCAGCTCATGTGCCTCGTGATGGCCAGTGGAGGCACCGGAAGGCACGAGGCCGTGACCTGTCGTGCCGTCCGCTAGCGTGGCAATGACCTCCACCGTGGGATTGCCACGACTGTCGAAAATTTGCAGGGCGTCGAGTGAGGTGATGGTCATATCCAGGAAGCGGTGAGCGCGGCCAGCGAAGGCGGCTGTGGCAAGTACTTCAGCACAAAACGTGTGATGTAGGCGCATTGTGATGCGGAAAGGTATTCCACGGGAGATTTCCCATGCACACGGGCGAGCAGAAGACAGAGCAGGAGCTTCACGGTGCGTGATTCGATGTTTGTCGTAGCGCGGAATTCCAATTCCGCGTTCGATGCCTTCGAGGAATAGGAATGCCGCGCTACAAAAAGTGCCGCCGTGTAAGCGGACCAAAACGCAGGGGATGAGTTGAATGGCCTGCGGGTGCAGCAGCGCCTTCAAATGCAGATGTGTGAGCATGAACGCGGTGTCGAAGGCAGGATCGCCAAACCAAGCGCATTCGGCATCAAGCACGATGAGACGGTTGGGACCGATGAGGAGATTCTTCGGGCTGAAATCGCCGTGAACGAGCGCGAGCCGCGTGTCAGCGAGTCGGGCGGCCTCTTCGCGTAGAATGTCGGCGGCTTCAGGCACGCGCGAAGCGGTGGTGAGAAGATACGGCTCGATGCGTAGCGCGTGAAAATTCGGCAGTGTGTTGAATCGCTCCTGCGCGACGGGATCGGTCCATGATGCGGCATGCAAACGGCCAAGAACCTCACCTGAGAGTTGCGCCGGCTCGATGTCGGTGTTTCCATTCAGCAGGGATGTTTTCCAGTTTTGCAGTTCATCACCGAGATACTCCATCGCGAACCAGCCATCACCGCCACCGAGGATGCGCGGCACGGACGCTGGGATGATGGGGGCGGCGTATTCGAAGAATGCCTGCTCCACGCGATTGCGCGAGACATCGGCGAACCAGTCATCCTGCACGCGCAGTTTTTCCAAGGCGGTTTTAACAACCAGCCGCCGGGTGGATGACTCGACGAGCACGATGTCGCTCGACACGCCGCCGATGAGCGGGGTCACACGATTGTCACTGCCAGCAATCAAACCAGCGGCCTGCAGGCGTGGAATCCAATCGGTGGTGATCATGCACGGCGCTATTTGGCCTGCTGCTTCGACAGTTCGGCACGGAAGGCCTGCTCGCGATCCTCGACATAGAGGAGGTAGCCTGCTGGATCGATGAAGGGATTGGTGCGGCTGCTGAGACTTGCGTGTTTCGTGTCCATTCCGTAGTAGCCGCCGTGAGCACCGAGAAAAAGATCGACGGGCAGGGACTTCAGCACGCGGAAGGTCTTCTCGTAATCAATGGCAATGCCGGGGTAATCTACGTTTCCCACAAGGATGTAACCGGGGTTCACGTTCGGACTGCCGATG
>JBDNIB010001081.1:0-8304 GCA_041688535.1 Prosthecobacter sp. | reverse complement strand
GGGCGTGTAACTGGCAAAGTCGCGATCAATCACCGCCCAGCCGCCGATGATGTGGTTCACCAGGCCATCTCCCACATTGGTCGTGGCGACCCCGTTCAACACATCAAAAAACACCCGAGCGCGGGAGTTGATGAGGCTGCCGTCCACATTGAAGAAGCGCAGCGTGCCCCTGGAGCCAGGTGCCTGGATCAGGCTGGCAAACGTCGCGGTGGAACTGTTGATGCCGGTGCCTGGTTCAGCCACATCAATGAGGCTGTTGCCCTCGGCCAGCGTCAACGCACCAAAGTTTTCAAAGCCTTCCATGGCGTTGCGCGCCCGGTATTGCAGCGCCCCGCCACGCAGCAAGATGGGCGCCGCGTCATTGATCCGGTTGTTGATGTTCGGATTGATGATCCCCGTCGCATTGTTGTTGGAGAGCAACAGCATGGCCTGGCTGATCTCGATGGCGGAGGTGTTGCTGAGGGTGGCCTCGCCGAGCAATTGGAGCCGACCACCGTTGATGATGGTGGCACCAGTGTAGTTGTTGGCGGAATAAATGTTCCAGCCTTGGAAACCGTTCGCCGAATTGGAGAGCACCACGGCCACATTGCCTGAAATCGACCCCGAAAAGCTGCCGTTCGTGTTAACCAAGCCCAGCGTGGCCAGCGTTCCCGAGCTGTTCATCACCACGCCGCCAGTGTCAGGCATCAGCAGGGTGTTGCGGGCAAACGCTCCATCCGTGCGCAGCCGGTTCAGCACCTGCGTGGTACCATTGAGATCGAGTTCCCCGCCCTGGAGGATAAAATCATTGTTCCAGAAGATCCTGTTGGCACCGCCAGAGAGTGTCACCCGTCCCTCATTCACCCGGGTGATGCCACTATAGAAGTTCTGCGCGCCCAGGGTGAGGTTACCAGCCCCGGCCTTGGTCAGACCGCCGGAGAAAGCGACCATGGAGCTGGTGATGCTCAAATTCCCCAAGGCATGGACGATCATCTCCCGGTTGGCGGTCGTGCTGAGGGTGCCGCTGCCACTGATGCCTGTATTGCCGCTCAAGGCCAGCACGCCGCCGCTGTCCAGCACCAGCGTCCGTCCAGTACTCAGGCTGACACCTCCGCCGCTGTTGAGGGTGAGCGAGTTCACCGTCATCGAGTTCCCCGTGAGGGATGCCGTGATGCCCTGGTTGGTGCTCAACAAGATGTTCATCGCCGTGACCGCTCCGCCCTGGTTGTTGGTCAAAGTAGAGTTCATTTCCGTGGCGGTGTCCAGTTTGCGCAGCAGCCCCGTGGCCGTGTCGGCCGTGGCAAAGGACAGACCCAGCCCGCTGTCGGTGTCGGCGATGATGGCGTAGGGCAGGATACCCTTGTTGGCCGTGCCTGCGGCACCGCTCTGGCCGGTGAACACATAGCCGGTGCCGGTGGCCTGGATCGTCGCCACATTGGTGCCTGCGGCAGAACCCAGATTGCTGCCACGGAACAATACCGTGCTGCCGACGTCGCGTGTGACGGCCCGAGTGGTGAAATTGAGCTGGCCAGCGGCACCGGCGGTCAGAGTGATGACGCTGTGTCCGTGATTGAAGCTCAGGGTGCCAGTGGTGGTCTCGGTCGTGGTGACGGCGTCTTTACCCTTAATGGTGACCTTGCCGCCGTAGAGGTTCAGCGCTTGATCGGCGAGGCGGTTGTTCGTGTTCGGATTGGCGGCGCTGTTGTCGAGCAGCAGCATTGCGGTGGGCATCACGAACACGGTGCCGGCAGCACCCGCCAGGATACCTGTGCCATTCACCGCCAGAGTGCCCTGATGCACATAGATGTTCTGGCCGGAAAAAGCGGCGGCGTTGGTGAGGTTCCAAGTGCCGCTTCCCACCTTCACCAGGGAGAACGCACCATTGCTGCCGTTGTGCGTGATGGCGCTGCTGATCGTGCCATTGCCCGCCCCGCCCAGTGCGAACCAGGAATCCCGGCCACTGCCACTGCTCCCCACCCGGCCGGTCATGGCACCAGTGATGGTCAATGTGGAACCGGCATCCACCGAAATCAACGCCCCGCGCGAATTGCCGTCCGCAGTGGTCTCACCATTGAAGGTGATGCCGCCTGACCAGATGTTGGCCCCAGACAGACTGCGCAAAGCACCACCATCATTGATGCCGGTGGAAGTGACGTTGTTGCCAGGGGTGAAGATCAGCATCTCAGGCACCGTGATGCCTCCCGTCAGCTCGAGTGCCGAACCCACGTTGCCAATGAGCGTGGCTCCAGCTGCGGTGTTGTTGGAGAAATTGAACGTGCCTCCATTGCCCAGCGCCCCCGCGTTCTGAATCTCTACCACCCCCTGGGCCACGGTCAGGTTTCCAGCCCATGCAGATTGCGCCTGCGTGAGGATGAGCCTGCCAGCGTCGTTTTTCTGTAGGTTGTTGGAGAGGCTGGGAAACGTGAACGCTGAGTTCATCGTCAACATGTTGCCAGCGGTGACATCCACCGCATTGTTCAGCTGGTTCAAGATGATCTTGCGACTGGTGGTGACATTCCCGGAGATGCGCAGACCCGCGTTCGCCGTGGCAGAAATATTCAGGCGGATCTGGTTGGCGGCGTTGCCGAAGGCGGCATCGCTGGATGCCTCCAGCACGCCCTGGGCCACATCAATCAGGGGTGTCACGTTGACCACCGAAGTCGCCGCGTTGGTTGGGAGGCTGATCTGGAAGGTATTGCTGTCAATGATGGCGCTGATCACCGATCCGCCCTGGATGCCTAGGCCGCTGACCGGCTGTCCGACGATCAAAGCGGCTGTGCTCGCAGTCTCCAGCAGCGTGGTGCCGGAACCCGCCGTGGCGTTCACATTAAATGACCCGCCGAAGTTGTTGGTGTTGTTGTCCAGCACCAGGGTACCGTTGCCGGATTTCACAAAAGTGAATGCGCCGGTTAGTTGGCCGCTGAGCCGCAGCCCGGGCACCGCGTTGGAGGTGCTGGCATTGTTGACGATGATCGTCGGCGCGGCTAACAGCGTGGTCAGCCCGTCAACCTCCAGGCCGTAGGCATTGTTGTTCGCCACGCGGACGATTCCGCGCTGCAGGGACAAGGTATCGATTTTGAGGAGCTTGTTGCCCGCCTGGGTGTAGTACGGCTCGAAATCCGTCCCCAGCCTGCCCACCGTCAGCGTGCCGTTCCCCTGCATCACCACCCGCAGGTTGTGGTCAAAGGTCTGCACCCCCGCTGAGCCGTCCCCATCCGTGCCGAATGCCAGCGTGCTGTTGATTCCCATGGTGACCTCGTTGCCATTGAGCGCCTGCGTGCCTTCCAGCCGCAGGACGGAACCGGCGCTGATGTCCACATCTCCCAGAAAGCCGGAGTTGTTGCCACGCAAGGCCACAATGCCGCGTTGCGAGGTGCTGAAACCGACAAACGGCTCCGGCAGCACATACGTCAAGTCCACGACGTACGTGTTGGTCGCCGCCAAGTCGAGCGTGAACGTGGTAGCGCTGCCAATGGCGGTGATTTTCGCGCCGGAGGGGATGCCCACCCCGTTGACCCTCACCCCCACCGCCAGCCCCGCCGTGCTGGACACGGTGACCGTGGTGCTCCCATTCGTAGTTTGCGCAGCGGGCATCACCCCGCCCTGGCTGCTGGCCTCCAGCCCTTGCAGGCTCGACGCGTTCATCAAAGTGGAGTTGATCAGCAGTTTCGAGGTGGCGTTGCCCGTGATGGCGCTGGTGATCAACAGCGTCGCGCCCGGGTCGTTGGTGGACCGCCCGCCTGAAATCGCATCCAATGTCAGATTAAGCCCGGCACCAATCGCCAGCGTCTTGCCCGTGCCGCCCAGCGTGGTCGTCGCCGCATTGACCACGCTCTGGATTTTCGCGTTCTGCTGCACCTGCACCGAGTTGGCAAAGGTCGGCCCCGTTCCAGTCGCCGTGGCACCCTTGGAGTCCAGGATCAGGCCGCCGCCGTTCAGCACCACTGTCGCGTTTCCAATGGGATTCTGCGCCCCCGCCGCCGTGCTGCCTACCAGCACCAGATTGCTGCCCTGCATTTCAATCGTGGTACCTGCTCCAAGGGAATTGGCACCTTGGGTGCCGCTGAAATACAACCGCCCGGTGCCAGTCTTGACCAGGGTCATGTTCCGCCCCTCGTCTGACACCACCCCGTCAAACGCCACGTTCGTGTTGCTAGCGATCGTCACGGTCCCATTACCTCCACCGCTGTGACCGAACAAGGTCACCCCCGATGACGACGTCAAAGTCGTGCTGCCAAACCGCAGTGTCTTGCCAAACCCTTCTCCTTTGCCAGTGATTTCTATGCCGCCGGCACCGGGGTTGTCCATGGACTTGATCGTCAGCGTCGTGCCGGTGTCCAGCATCAGGGCGCCTAATTTCGCCCCCACAAAGGCATCGCCGATCAAATTGATGCTGGCATTGCCGGTCAGATGCACATCGTTGCCCAGATCGATCGCGTTGCTGGCTCCGGCGGCCGTGTTGACCTCGGCCTGGGTGACACCGGTCATCACCTGTCGCAGATTGTAGCTGTCAAACGGGGTCGTTGGTCGGGGACCAAACGTGTCTGGTCCAGAAAAGCCCACATTGATGGAGGCACCGCCGCCACCCTGCACATAATCCACTCGGATCTCATGCTTGCCAGCTCCCAGCAGGACCGGCGCGCTGGCCAGGTCGGCCGTGCCGCCATCCTTGTTCAACACCAGCACGCCATCGATGAAAATACGCGAACCGTCATCTGTGTTGGCAAAGAACGAGTACTCACCCGCTGTGTTGATGTTGAACTGCCCCAGCCATTGCACCGCATAATTGGTGGCACGCGTGAGCACGTTGGCTTGGTTCTGGTAATTGATCGAAGTGGCCTGCGAGCCGTCCAGGGCACTGATTTCAAGCGTGGGCGTCGTCGCCAGCGAATTGAAATTGGGGGGATTGGGCAACGTCCGCGTGTAGCCCGTGGCTGTCTGCGTGAAATCCACCCGGCCGGAATTGCCGGTGCCATTGGTCTCAAACAAACGGCCGGAGAAGCCAGTGTTCGTATTACCAAATCCCTGAATCTCCAAGGCGGAACCGCTTTCGAGAGTCAGCGAGTTGTTCCCCAGCGGATTGGGATTTCCCGTCTTCACGACCGTCTGGATCGTGGTCTGTGATCCGAGGGTGATGCCGCCGGTCAGCGCGTTGACATTAGGCGCGCTGGTAAAGTCACTGTCCAGCCCCAGCACGAGTGTGCCTCTGCCGCCACTGCTCATATCCTCAAACTCCACCCTCATTCCCTGGTTGCCAGCTAGACCGGTCTTGATGTTCGCTGTGATGTCATTCCCTGTGCCTTCATTGAAAAGCGTGATCTTCGGCACCGTGGGACCTTGCAGGGTCAACTGATACGCAGCGCTGTTCGAGTCCAGATTGACACCACTCGCCCCAAACCTCAAACCACCTGCCGTGATGTTCTCCGCCAGACCCACCTGGCTCGGTCCTCCGTTCGTTTGGTCTCCAAACGAGGCGATATCAAAATTCAAATTGTTCCAAACGACACCATTGCTGTCCACATCAGCGGTGGGGTACCAAGCGGCGCTGGAGGTGTTCCAATCATCGTCATAGGCAGGGTTGCCGAAATCACCCGGCTCCCCCCAATAGACCGTGGCGGCTTGCAGCGGCGAGATGGCCTGCGAGAAGAACAGCAGCAGGGTCATGAACCAGCCGATGAAGAGGCGATGATGGCGTAGTGTTTTCATCAAATGTAAGGTCGGAAACAGTGGTGGGAGGAAAGGCAGAGGCAGAAACAAAATATCAGCAGCCTAGCAGGGTCAGGCTGGCGGCAGCACACCGGGAAAGAAGCTCACCCGCAGTGTACCTGAACTGGGCGCGGCGCTCTGTCAGCACGGGCATCTCGTTTTCGGTCGGGCGGGTGGGTGGTTTTCTCATGGGGCGGCAAAGCTAAAGTTGGGACTCTATTACTCCATGGTTAAGACAGAGATTCCCAGCTTCGCGTTCAGATTAACAAAAATGGGCGCATGGCGTCAATGCAAATACATGGCCCATACGAATTTTCAGCTTTGCGAAACCTCACGGCACCACCACAGCGGCACCATCTAGGATTTCCACCCGAAACCCCGCTATTTCCACGGCATCCCGGGTGACCAAAACACTGATTCGGTGCGTGCCCGCGCTCAAATCCAGCTCCTGCTGCGCATTCAATTCCTTCAATTCGGTGTCGTCCACGGCCACAATGATCCCCTGCACTGAACTAAAGCCTAGTCTTACCTTACCTGCACTCTCCAGCTTCAGGCCGAACTGCACGATTTTCGGGAACCAGGGGTACATTTTCTGCGCGGCGGGCAGCTCGGCCAGCGGCAGATCGCCATTCACCTGACTGAATGCGATCTGCCACGGATACGGGTGCTTTTCGTCGTTCAGGGCGAAGCTGCCCACATGACGCACATGGTCGATGTCCTTCTGCTGCATCACGCCCATGGCCTTCCAGGTGCGCACATAGCGGTTCGGCTGAGTTTTGTAGGCCCCTTCCCGGCCGAGTTCCGAGAGAAAACGCACCAGATCCACGAATTCATCCTCACGCAGGCTCGCGGTCATGCCGGGGGGCATCATGCTCACTGGACTCATCTGGCGGCTGGCGATGGCTGACTTCGCTACCTTGATGATTTGATTGGCCGGGTCACGGATCGTGAGTTCTTCCGCGCCATCATTCACCAGCCCGCCGGAGATCACGCCGCCGTCTTTTTTGCTGATGATGACCATGTGATAGCCCTCTTTGATCTTCTTGCTCGGCTCCAGCAGGCTCTCGATCAAATAATCCACCGGGGCGCTGCCGCCGATGCTGACCAAATTCGGCCCCAACACGCCCCCGGATTCACCAATCGCATGGCAGGTCATGCACAGCAGTTGCTGCCGCCGATAACCCGCCTCCCCGCGTGCCGGATCACCGTTTTTCGCCACTTTTTCGACCAACGCGGCCATTTCCGGCCCAGTCAGCGGCTTGTCCATCTGCTTCACGCCGCCGGCGGTCTTCAGCGCGTCTGCCAGCGGCCCCTGGATGCCACGACTCGTCACCATGCGGATGCCTTCCACCGCCACTGCCTCGGGAATCGTCTTCCCGGCCAGTTCCTTCGCCAGCACGCCCGGCAGTTGCTTGCTCTGCAAAAACGCCGTCAGCACCGGCTTCGCCGCGTTCACATCCGCGCCCGCCAAAAACTCCACCGCCCGTTTCGCCGCCTGGATCGGCCCCACCGTGCTCAAACCATCAATCATGAGCGCCTTCATCCCGGCATCGGTCGCTGCCACAAACTGCTGGTCGAACAAATCCCGCGTCTTCGTGCCACCCAATGCCGTCAGGCCGCGTTTGGCCCCGTCGCGGATCGCCGGATTCGTGTTCGCGTCCGTCAGCAGCGCCGCCAGCTTCTCACGCGCTGGTTCGATCTTCCACAGGCCCGCCAAAATCGCCGCGCGATGCACCACATGCGGCTCTGGCCGCGCAAACCACGCCAGCACGGTCTCCTTCGCTCCTTCAGGGATGATTTTGCGATCCACCGCCGCCTTCACCAGCGCATCCTGCAATCCGATATAATAAGGAGCCATCGCCGCATCATTGACCATGTCGCACATCACTTTCGCCTGCGCCGCATCCGCCGCAGCACCCGCGACCGCCAGCACCGCCGCCGCGTCTTCCGTGCTCAGCTTGCCGGACTTCAGCGCCGCAAACAACGGCGGCAGCGCATCGCTGCGCCCGGTGCTTTTCATCGCATAGACCAAGTGCTTTGGCCGCTCGTCGAGCTTGAGCTTGCCACTCGTCACGGCGGGCATCCACACGTCCGCCTGCTCACGGCAGAGCTGCTCCAGCAGGAAATCCAATGACTCATCCATCGGTGCGTCCAAAACCTTCAGCGCCACGCTGATCGCACTGGCCTTGCGCATGTCCGCCAGCACCGCCAGCGCCCACAGCCGCACCTGCGCGTTCTCATCCTTCACGGCCTGCTCCAGCACCTTCATCGCGTCGGGAAACTCCTTCCAGCGATGGCTCAGGATGCGCAGCGCCGCCGCCCGAATCCGCGCGTCGCCCTGCTCCCACAACTGCCGCCAGATCTTCGCGGAAAAACTGTTCACGCCCTCGCTTGCCCAGGCCGCTTCCAGTAGCGCATGCGCGTCTTCCGGCTTCGTCACGTCCAGTTTCGCCGCCCAAGTATTCAGCTCCGGCAGCACTTTGGCGGAGCCTTGATCCCGCAGCTCGCGCTTCGCAAAGGTGCGCACGTATTTGCGGTCGCTCTTCAGCATCTCCAGCAAATCCGCCGTCGCCGTCGCCACGCCAACCTCCGAGCCGGTGCCGATGAGGATGACGTCGG
>JBDNIB010001080.1:0-3511 GCA_041688535.1 Prosthecobacter sp. | reverse complement strand
GTTTGAACTCGAAGGTCTCGCCCGATGACAGGACATTCACAAGTTCATCGGTGACGTGATCTACAACGCGGCGAGAGAAGGATACTTTTTTTGTGGCGACCATCATCTTCTGTACCACACAGTTCCCCGCTTGTCTCATAAACATTCAGCAATCATGCCCTGATGAGCAAAAAAATACCCGTCAGGCCGCGAGAATAGCCTCTTTGGCGGGACGGGAGAGGCGCTTAAAGGCGATTTCCGCCTTCAAGGCGGCAGATTTGCTATCGTGAGGCCAGGAGCGCAGCAGCAGGACCGGCCCCCGGCCACGCGTGTAGCGGGCACCTTTGCCCAGGTCATGCTGCGCGATGCGCTTGGGCAGATCATTGGTGATGCCGCAGTAGAGCGTGCCATCCGAGCAGCGCAGCACATAGAGACACCAGGTTTTGGCGGGCTCGACGACAGGCTGGGCTTTTTTCTTTGGCACAGCGCAGCGTAGCGCGGTTGGTCGTGTTGCCAAAGCGGATGCGCGTTTCAGCCTCGCCATTGCAAATCCACCGTCACTCCGTTCCACTCATGCGCGGGCAGATGCGTGTGCGTGGTGAAACTACCGCCAGTGGCGCTGAGCCGCGCCATGGTCCAGCCGGTGGTGGAGGTCTGCTTGTTGGCCACATACGAGGTGGCGGGCGTGTTGAGGATGTGGATGCCCTCATGCGCGAAGAAGTTGCGGTGATGGATGTGGCCGTGGACGTAGGCTTTGACGTGCGGTCGCTGGGCCAATACCTGCCACAGCGGCACCGAGTCCTCCAGCCCACCTGGGAAGTGTAATGATTCGCCGCCGAGACGCGGGTTGTGATGCGCGAAGATGAGCGCGGGCTTGTCGGCGTGCTGATCGAGCAGCTTCGTCAGCCACGCCATTTGCGCATCGCCGATTAATCCTTGTGTGACCATTGTGGCCTTGAGCGAGTCGAGTAGAAACAAGTTGGCGCCCGCCAGCTTCACCACGCCGAGGTGCTTCGACTCCACCGCTGGGGCATCTGGCTTTTCGTTGGTCAGCACCTCATAAAACACCGCTCGGTCATCGTGATTGCCCATCGTGAGATGCAGCGGCACGCCAGCTTCGCGCAAGGGGGCCATCAATTTGGCAAAGATCGCGTAGTCGCCGCGCTGGCCGTCCTTCATAGCGAGATCGCCATTGATCACGATGGCAGCGGGTCGTTTTGGCAAGGCGAGCAACCAGTCAATCGTGCTGCGTAGATTGGTGGGGATGGATGAACTCGGCGACTGCTGAGCGCCGATATGAGTGTCGTTCAGGATCGCGATCAGGTTCTCGTCCACATCCGCAGCGAACGCCTCGCGTTGAGCGAAAACCGTGGCGGCACCGAGTTGGGCGATGAATTGACGGCGAGAAGTGAGATGCAGCGGCATGCTATGCTATACGCCGCTCGCTTGTCTCGTATTGCTCCCCATGGACCGCCGTGACTTCATCAAAACCACCAGCGCCGCAGCTGCCCTCGGAGCACGAGTGCCCGCACTCGCCGTCGGCGATCGGGTGCCCTCACCCGACTTGATCAAAACCGAGAACGCCAAACCCGGTGCCAGTTTCCAGCTCACACGCATGATGCCTGACAGCGCGAAGTCCTTCCGCACCTCGCTCATCGAAGGTTACTGCTCGCGGCAGTCGGTCAAAGCGGGTGAAAACCTCGACATCTTCGTCAGCACCAAGCCCGTCGCGAAGTTCAGCATCGACATCTTTCGCATGGGTTACTACGAAGGCGCAGGTTCGCGCCTGATGACCACGCTTGGCCCATTCTCGGGCAAAACACAGCCCGTGCCAGAGATCGGCGATCAGCGCCTGCGCGAATGCCAGTGGGAAGCTTCCACCACGCTCACCATCCCCGCCGACTGGCCCAGCGGCGTTTATCTGGGTCGGCTGACGACCATTCCTGAAGTTCGTAGTCCCGGCTTTAGCCGGTCCGGGGAGCCGCCTAAAGGCGGTACTACAGAACAACCGGAACCTTACTGGCAGAGCTACGTCATCTTCATCGTCAAAGACGATCGCCCTGCCGACATCCTGTTCCAATGCAGCGACAACACCTGGCAGGCTTACAATCGCTGGCCGGTGAACGAATCGCTCTACACCGATCCCCGTGCCGCGCACGCGCCCGGCGTCAGCGTGAGCTTTGACCGTCCCTATGCGAAGTACAATCAGATCTTCGACAACCCGCTCAGCATGGGCAGCGGCGAGTTCTTGCTGTGGGAATATCCGCTGTGCTACTGGCTGGAAAAGGAAGGCTACGACGTGACCTACTGCTCCAACGTGGACAACCTCGATCCCGCGAATCTCGCCCGCGTTAAAACGATGATCAGCGTCGGTCACGACGAGTACTGGGATCTGCGGCAATACGCCAACGTCAAGCAGGCCATCGAAAACGGCCTCAGCGTGCTCTGGCTCTCCGCCAACGACGTTTACATGGTCACGCCCTTCACGCCGAATGCGCCAGGCGAGTCGAACCGCCGCCTCACCCGCGAGACCTGCTTCGGCGAGTTTCGCGAGGAAGAAAAAGCAGCCTACGCGAAGGTGCTCGGCCCCTTCGAGAATCCCGGCCCTGACGAGCGCGACATCATTGGCGCACGCACCATCGTCCCCTTCAACGGCGGCGGCGACTGGACCTGCGCGCTGCCCGATCACTGGCTCTTCGCAGGCACCGGCATGAAGCAAGGCGACAGCATCCCAGGTCTCGTTGGCTGGGAATTTCACGGCGATCCCGACACCACCCGCTCCGGCCTTGAAGTTGTGGCTGAAGGCAACGTCTGGGCTGGCGGCACCCGCCTCGGCAAATACGCCGCCACCGTCTTTGAAGGCCCGCAGAAAAACATCGTCTTCAACGCCACCACCATTTTCTGGAGCCAAGGATTGAGCGATCCTCCCGGTCACATGATCCCCTGGAGTCACTACTCACGCCCGCATGGGCCGGATGCCCGCGTGCAGCGCATCACGAAGAATGCCATCAAGCGGGCGCTGATTGGCTGACATGGAACAGCCAACAGGGGAGAGGAGGCATTTTCCTGTATCATCCGCCGCAAACGGTGCTGCACACCGCATTTGCAACGACTTCCGCGCCCACAATTGTATCAGCCGCTCGAACGCCTGCATCAGCGTCTCAAACTGTTGTAATAGACGCGCAAACATCTGCAACTGCATCTCTGACGGCTGCAAAGTGGACAACTTGGCTGCAATGCGGGGATGACGGGCTGCAAAGTGGTGCAACACGTTGCGATCATGGCGCAAACACCTGCAACGGCGGCGAAAACTCCTGCAATCGAGGGTCAAACCGCTGCAATGCCTGCTGCAACGTTTGCAACAGGGGCGAAATGTTCTGCGATGACTAGTTTGAGCCTGTCCCAATGGCCTGGAAAGCCGCAACCACCTGGGATTGAGGGTAAAAATGAGTGAGGCATGAAGACACTAAAAGCGCTTCATGCCCCAAATTCGTGGTCTATGATCGAAGTATCGAGCAACAACCCAGTCACG
>JBDNIB010001079.1:0-4984 GCA_041688535.1 Prosthecobacter sp. | reverse complement strand
GGCACATTGTTTGATCTGACTATGAAAGTCTCCCTCACCCTGCTCAGCCTCATCACTGCCACACTGACCGCGCAGCAGCCGAAACTCAAAACGGGTCCGAATGCCGATCTCGGCGGGGCTTTGCTCATGCCAGCGAATGACGAATGGAATCGTGATGTCTCCAAAGACGCGGTCGATCCGCTTAGCGATGCCATCATTGCCAGCATCGGTGTTGATAAAGGACTGCACGAAGACTTCGGACTCGTGTGGAATGGCGCACCGGGGGGCATTCCGTATTACGTCGTCAGCGGTGATCAGCCGAAGGTGCCGATCCTATTCAACGAAGGCAAAGACGAGAGTGATCCCGGCCCTTATCCCATCCCGAACGATGCCTGGATCGAAGGTGGCCCGCAGAGCGATGGCGACCGCCACGTCCTGGTGCTCGATAAGGACAACTGGAAGCTCTACGAGATCTACCGCGCCTTCCCCGTCGATGGTGGCAAAGCCTGGAATGCCTACATCGGCAGCGTCTTTGATCTCAAAGCGCCCACACAGCGCCCCGCAGGCTGGACCAGCGCTGATGCCGCCGGGCTGCCCATCATGCCCGGCCTCGCTCGTTACGACGAAATCTGCGGCACCGAGAAGCTCACACACGCACTGCGCTTCACCGTCAAAAAATCCCGCCGCGCCTATGTGCCGCCAGCCACACACTTCGCCAGCCCGCACAAAGACGAGAACCTGCCGCCCATGGGCATGCGCGTGAGATTGAAGGCCAGCTTTGATACGAGCAAGTTCACCGGCTCTGCCAAACTCATCCTCGAAGGCCTCAAGAGCTACGGCATGATCCTCGCCGACAACGGCGGTGACTGGTATATCAGCGGTGCCCCAGATGACCGCTGGATTCATGAGGAACTCACCCCATTCGCAAAGTGAAGGGCAGCGAGTTCGAAGTCGTCAAGATGGGACCGATGACCACGCGTTGATGGATTCCGCTGACACGCCACCTTTGATTATGTCACGAAAAATGCCCAGCAAAGCACGCGAGTCTTTGGTCCCAGGCCGAGGCGTTTTTGAATTGGATGCAGCGCTTTTTCGTTCGCTGGCGGAGAACATTGGTGATGTGCTTTGGTTCAGGGAACTTGAACCGTTGCGCTTCTTGTATGTGAGTCCTGCCTTTGAGCAGATATCCGGCATTCGAATGGCAGAGTTGCAGGCGAATCCGCAGCTCTGGGATGAGGCCGTGCATCCTGAAGATCGTATGCAGGTAAAGTCGGCGTTGCAGAGATGGATCTCTGGTAAAACGCAGGACTACGAGGTGCAATACCGCCTCATAAGCAGGGATGGAAAGGTGCGCTGGCTTGCGGATCGAGGCTTCATTCTAGGGCGCAAGGACGGGCGTCCGTATCAGATTGGCGGCATCGCCAGAGAGATCACCCAAAGTAAGGCGGATGAAGCGGTTCGCTCCAGACTGGCAGCCGTGGTGGAATCCTCCGACGACGCCATCATCACCATGGATTTGAAGAGCGTGATACAGACCTGGAACGATAGCGCAGAGCGAATCTTTGGTTACACCGCCGCCGAGGCAGTCGGCAGGTCGGTGGCGTTTTTACGGCCAGCAGAAGCGGCGGACGATGAGGCTGTGTTTCAAAAACATATCCGAAAGGGGCAGCGCATCCGCCACTACGAGACGCTAAGGCGGCGCAAAGATGGGCGGATTATCGAAATCTCGCTGAGCATTTCACCGCTCATGGATGCCTTCGGAAAACTGATCGGGTTTTCCAAAATTTCGCGAGACATCACGGAGCGCAATGCCGCGAAGCGTAACTTCGCCAGCTTGCTCGAAGCTGCTCCAGACGGCTTCATCATCATGGATGGTGCTGGAGTCATTCAACTGGCCAATGCGCGTGCGGAGCATTTGTTTGGTTATACGCGCAGGCAAATGCTGGGAAGCAGTTTTGAGAAATTACTCCCTGCTCGTGAACACAAGCGACACGCGGCTCTGCGCAAAGATTTCTTGAGCAGGCCTGAGATCCAGGAAACGTTTCGTGGTTTAGAGATGCAAGGTTTGCATAAAGAAGGTCGCGAGTTTCCGATGGAGCTCAATCTCAGCCAAATCGAAACACCCGATGGTTCGCTGATCATCACCGACATCTGCGACATCACGGATCGAAAGCAGGCGGAGCAAACCATACGCACTCTGAATGCCGAGTTGGAGATGCGCGTGGAGCAGCGCACGGCGGAGCTGAGTCAGGCGAATGAAGAGTTGCGAGCATTGGTCGAAATAAGCAACCGCCTGCGGGAAGAGATCCTACGCATCAGTGAGCACGAGCAGCGCCGCATCGGGCAGGATTTGCACGATGATCTGGGGCAGCAACTCGCTGGAACCTGGATGATGAGCAATGTGCTGGAGCGCCAGTTGGCCGCCAGATCTGCGCCTGAACATGCAGATGCTCGCAACATCTCCAGCCACCTCCAGACGGCCCTCGCCAAGACGCGGGGGCTGGCCCGAGGGCTTCATCCGGTGGCACCAGAGCAGGGAGGTTTTGCCATGGCGATCAAAGAACTAGCTGCACGTTCCAGTGTCCTTTTTGACATGAATTGCCGTTTCGAGATGAGAGTGCCTATTCACATCGCCAATCAGACCGTGGCGACGCATCTCTACCGGATCGCACAAGAAGCTGTGAGCAATGCAGCCAAGCATGGGCGGGCAAAGAAGGTGCGTGTGCGTCTATCCTCCAAGCAAGGCATTGGCAGCCTTTCCATTCACGATGATGGAGCTGGCTTGAAAACAGTCGGCGATGAGAGCCAAGGACTGGGCCTGCGGATCATGCGATACCGCGCAGACATGATCGGTGGTTCGCTCACCCTTGCGAATGGGGCAAAAAAAGGCACCATCGTGACTTGCACATTTACGCTCAACTCAGACTCAACTTCTCATGACTAAAAAGACCACCACGAAGACTGCTAACGCTACGATAGCCAAGAAAAGTGTGCTCATTGTCGATGACCATCCAGTGTTTCGCGCAGGGCTGACTAGCTTGGTGAATCTGGAACCCGATCTGCGTGTTTGTGGTGAGGCGCATGACGCATCGCAAGCCCTCTCAGCCATTGAAAAATTGAATCCTGATCTTGTGCTCATGGACATGAGCTTGCCAGGGAAGAGCGGTCTTGAATTGCTCAAAGACGTGCACGCCCTGCACCGGAAGACACCTGTGTTGATCATCTCCATGCATGACGAAACAATGTACGCTGAGCGTGTGATCAAGGCAGGTGGGCGGGGTTACATCATGAAACAGGAGGGGCCTGAAATGATCATTCAAGCCATCCGTAAGGTGCTCGGCGGCGGTATCTCGGTCAGTGAGCGCATCGCCTCACTCGTGCTGGATACGCTGGCTGGAACGACATCGCCGAAGTCTGCCGCAGGCTCGGTTTCAACGCTCACCGACCGTGAGTTTGAGGTCTATCGTCTCATTGGACAGGGAAAAGAGCCGCAGGAGATCGCGCAGATGCTGTTCTTGAGCATCAAAACCGTCGATACTCACCGCGGGCATATCAAACAGAAACTGGGCCTGAAAAACGGCACCGAACTCATCCACCACGCCACACGCTGGGCGAGCGATCAGGGCTGAATTGCCCGTGACTCAGCCGTTTGCTGAGATTCGCTTGGAAAAGCTCCCCATTGTTCCCAGATGCGTGAATGCTCAGGATGCTTGATGAACATCGCGGCAAACTTGAACGCCGAAAACAGCAGCCACGGAGCCTCAGCAAAACTCGCCGTCGCGGCGTTGCACCACAGGGATATTCCACAGTCTCTTTTTCAAGAAGTGATGCAGCACGCGCCTCCTTGGCAAGGACTACAAGGTTTACACTTCGTATTGGGCCTTTCATAAACTCGAAGAGCATGAATGCCTCGCCATGGCTTCTCATGCCGTTCAGGAGTCTAGCCTCATCATTATCGCCAGCGCGGATGGGCTTCCTGTCCCAGAGCATGTGCAGGGCTTTTTGGACTCAGGCCTCATGGAGCAACGAAATAGGAGCACACTGATCGTCGCTATTGAGGAATCAGCCCAATCACTGTCGGATGAGCCTAGAGCGCTCTGCACTCACGCAGGCCATCTGGCAACCCGATGGCAGACGAACTTCATGTGCTGCCAAGATCGCGGAAGTCATGAGTGTCGGCAGTTCATTGCCGCAGCTATCAAAAGCCGACTGCTGGAAGTCACCGCCTGCGGTATCCATTCAAATAGACAAGATGGTGTAAGGAGTGTCGAAAATGCATCCGAATGGGATGGGTCTTCAACACTGAATCCCACGGTCTTTTCGCTGAGAGGTGAGATCCAAAAGCTCGCCTACGATCTGTGGCTTCAAGACCGCCGCCCTTATGGCAAAGAACAGGAATTTTGGTTTCGCGCGGAAAAACAAATCATCAGTCATATCGCTCTCCAAGAACACGCTTCCTAAATGACCTCCGAGACCTATTCTGCTCATTCCCTGCCAATTTGTGAAGCCCTGCAGCTTACAGGGGGCAGTCTTGAAACGGGCCTCACAAGTGCTGATGCACAGGAGCGGCTGCTGCGTTACGGCGAAAACCGTGTCAAAGTGCGCAGTGGCACATCCAGCTGGAAAAGACTGCTCCATCAGTTCACCGCACCGTTGGTGCTTGTGCTGATTGGCGCTTCTGTGGTGACTGGTTTCCTCGGCGAGTGGGTTGACGCATCCGTCATTTTAGTGGTCGTTCTGGTGAATGCCATGTTGGGATTTCTGCAGGAGTCGAAGGCGGAGAGCGCTCTGGAAGCCCTTATGAAAACAGTCGTGGCCGAGGCAGTGGTGAAGCGTGACGGCAAAAAAATTCGCATTCATAGTTTTCAACTCGTCCCTGGCGACATTGTGCTGCTCACGGCGGGAGACCGCGTGCCAGCGGACATCCGGCTGCTGGATACCAAGAGCCTTCAGATCGACGAATCGTCCCTCACTGGTGAATCGGTGCCCGCGAGCAAGCGCTCTG
>JBDNIB010001078.1:0-4288 GCA_041688535.1 Prosthecobacter sp. | reverse complement strand
TCACCCGAGCCGTGAGCGGGTTTTCGGGGGCAAAAAGCCACTTTGCGAAGGTGAGGCGGTTGGCGGGCGCGTCTTTCGGCAATTGCGGCAGGAAGGCCGGCACGGCGGCGGGCACTTCCTCCTTCGGCGACAAATACTCGCCGCGATGATGCAGCCGCGTGCTGCGGGGATTCGACGCGGGACGCTCGCTCATGACGAGCGTGGCTTGACCGCGTGGCGGGTTCTTGCGCGCGGCGAGCAGCGGCGCGGCGGCGTTCTTCATCTCAGGCGCGGTTTCGAGGAAGCGGCGCAGCAGGACGGCTCGCTTCGATTTGTCGTTTGTCGCGAGTGCATTTTCGACCTCGGCGGGATGTCCCGTGGCGACGGCGTGGCCGCTGGTGGTCACGGAAATGCGGAAGTGACCGAGAGGACAGGCGAAGTGCTTTTCGAAGAGCAGCTTCAAATCAAAGCCGTTGGTGAGGTCGATCGGCTGCTCGAAGTGAAACACAGCGGCGTGTTGCACGCCGTAGCCGCCAAGCACCTGCCAGCCGCTGGACATCTCGCCATCCAGCGTAGCGCTGGCGTTGTTGGTCTTCTTTTTCGCTGCGGCGGCTTTCTTTTTGGCGGGAGCAGCGTCGCTAATTTTGTCCTCCTCCTCGTCATTCGTGGCCTCAGCGCGGGTGATTTTGACACGCTGGCTGTTTTGAAAGGCTTGCAGCTCGCTCAGGAAGAAGCCGCCAAGCGGACCTTCGTAGTTCGTGAGGCCGGGGCCGTCGTTTGGCAGGCTGGAATGACTGGTGACCTCCATGCGCAAGGCGGTGACGCCTTGGATCGGTGCCTTGAAACTCAGGTCATAGACATCGCTCTTTGAGATGTCGCCGCTGCCGAGGATGAAGCCATCCTCCTGCTGCACGAGATGCGGCATGGTCGTTTTCATCGCCGTGGGGCGGATGATATCCCATTTGGACGCACGATGGGATTCACCTTCGATCCAACCTGCGAAACGACTTTCCATGGCCGCCTTGCCGCCAGGGAATTTCGACGGCAGTTCGGCCTCCAGGTTCGCGATCTTTTCCTCCTGTGCCCGCTGCTGCGCTTCGATGTTCGGCGTGGGGATGTGGTAGGTCGGTTCGGACGTATTGTTCAGCAGCGCCAAGGTGCTGTAATAATCGGTGTGGAGGATGGGGTCGTATTTGTGCGTGTGACACTGGCAGCAGTGCATGGTGAGGCCCATCCAGGTGGTGCCGGTGACGCCGACGCGGTCCACCGTGGCGTAAAAGCGGTATTCATTCGGATCAATGCCGCCCTCTTCGTTCAGCATCGTGTTGCGATGAAAGCCGGTGGCGATGAGGTCGCTCGGCTTCGGCTTCGGCAGCATGTCGCCAGCGAGTTGCTTGATGCTGAACTGGTCGAAGGGCATGTCCGCGTTCAGCGCCTTCACCACCCAGTCGCGGTAGGGTCAGATTTCGCGCGGGCGATCTTTTTCAAAGCCGTTCGTGTCGGCGTAGCGCGCGAGATCGAGCCAGCGGCGCGCCCAGCGTTCACCGTAGTTTTCGGAGGCGAGAAGCGCGTCCACGAGCTTGTCATAGGCGTCGGGCGACTGGTCATGCACAAAAGCGTCCGCCTCGGCAGGCGTCGGCGGCAGACCGATGAGGTCGAGGTAGAGACGGCGCACGAGCGTGTAGCGGTCCGCTTCAGGCGAGGACTTCAGTCCTTCCTTTTCGAAGCGGTCTTGAATGAAGGCGTCGATGGGATGAGTACCCGCTTTTGGCGGCACGGGCTGCTCTGGCGGCGTGTAGGCCCAGTGATTTTCGTATTTGGCCCCTTCGGCGATCCAGGCTTTGAGCACCGCCTTGTCCTTCTCCGAAAGCACCTTCTTGGTGTGCGGCGGCGGCATGAGATCATCCTCATCGCTAGTGATAATGCGGCGGATCAGTTCGCTGGCATCCGGCTTGCCAGGAACGATGGCGATCTCGCCAGATTTGCCCTCGCCATGCGCGGAAGCCTGGAGATCGAGCCGCAGCTTGCCCTTCCGGCCATGCTCGTCCATGCCGTGGCAGGCGAAACACTGCTGCGCGAGCACGGGCCGCACGTCGCGGTTGAAATCAACGGCAGCGGCCTGTGCGCAGCAGGCTACCAGGAGCAGGCAAAGCGTGCGATTTGAAATGAAGAGTGTCATTGCAATGACTTACGGCTCAAACGGAGGTTTTTCACCTCCAGTTTGAGCCGCTCTCAGGCCAAACCGCCAAACCCTAATGAGTTCTCAGGGACGCCGACGACGCAGCAGCAGACCGGCGAGGCCGAGCATGAGCAGGACCGTGCGGGAAGGCTCGGGCACGACGACGATGATGCCGTAGGTCGTGAATGCGCTGGTATCAAAGGTGAACTCCCCGGTGAAACCGGCGGCGGTGAAATCGAAGTTGGCGGCGGTCAGCGTTGTGTTGCTGCCGGTGAAGTTGAGCAGGCCGGTCCAGTCCATCAGATTGAAGACATCACCGACAGCAGGTGTACCAGTGGTGTAGGCCGCGCCCGTGCGGTTGAGGATCTTGAACAACGGGGTGGCACTGTCGGCATCGACGGAGAAGGAGCCGGTGATGTTGATAAAGTCATGAGCGCCCGGTGCGGTGGTCTTGTAGGCGTCCAGTTCGCCGCTGGTGAAAAGATCGGCCACGGTGCTGTAAGAACCGATGGCCAGGGCGGTGGCGAGGGTGCTCAAATCATCCGCTACGAGCTGCTCGGTGCGGTCGCTGATGCTGAGCTGGACCTGCCCGCCATTTTGGACGGAAACAGCCGTCAAAGTGAGGGTCTGATTGCTCGCGTCCGTATCACCCACGCCGGGAGCCAGCAAGGCACCACTACCAATGATCGTGCTACCGGCGATGCTGCCGGAACCGGAGAGCTTGGTGCCGGCGTTGCTAACGGTGACAGTGCCGCTGCCGTTGAGTGATCCGGCGGCACCATCGCCCACCTGGAGCGTGCCGCCCGTAACATTCGTGGCACCGGTGTAGGTGTTGGCGCCTGTCATGACCAAGGTGCCAGCGGTGGTTTTGGCCAGCGCGCCGCCGCCATTGAGTTCTCCAAGATTGCTCAGCGTCCCGGATTCGGCGACGAGGGCGATCGCGTTGGCTCCGGTGCCAATGTTTTTGCCAGTCATATCGAGCGTGCCGCCATGGAGAGTGACAGTGGCCGTGGAGGTGCCAGTGCCGCCGGTACGAACAATATTGCCGGTAACAGTGGTGCTGCCGCCGGTGAGGTTGATGCTGCCGGTGGCGGTGGTGCCCGTGCCAGCGGATGCCATGGTGATCGCCGTGTCAGCACCCGTGCCGATGGTGACGGTGCCTCCCGTGATATTGATCGTGGCATTGGCAATGTTACCAGCAGTGCTGGTCTGGCCCATTTGGGCGATGGTGCCGATGGTGACGGTACCACCGCCGAGATTGACCGTGCTATTGACCGTCTTGGTTCCTGCCAAAGGGGTGCCGGTTTTGACTGACATGGTCAGAGTGGTCATGTCGAGGGTGCCGGTGTCGAAGGAGAAGACGTTGGTGAGTCTATCACCACGCGTGGACTGGGTGCCGATGGCAACCGCACCGAGGAGCAAGTCCGCCTGATGACCGGTCACGTCGAAGGTGTTCTGCACCCCGGCGGCGGTAGCCACACCGGTGGCACCGCCGGTGGTGCCCATGTTGAATGCCACACGACCGATTCCGTCCGCAGCACGCAGGGTGAGCGTGCCGCCAGCCTCATTGAAGGTGACGGAGCCAAAGTCGCGCAGACCCGTGCCGATGTTAAAGGTATCAACGTTGAAGGCATTGGACGTGGAGCCAAGCTTCAGGACGTTGATTTGGCCGACATTGTTGTTGTAGGAGCCGCCGCAGCCGACGGTGAGAGCACCGGCGGTGATGGTGGTGGCATCGGCCAAGATGAGCGTGCCGAAACCGGTACTGTTGGCGGTCGAAGTGCTGCCAATCTGCAAAATGGCGGCAGGATTAAGGACCACGTTCATCGTGGTCAGTGCGCTGAAGTCGGCGGTGGCCTTGTTGGTGTTGGAATTCCCCACCAGGAAGGTGATGCCGGTGGGCGTCGTGTTGTTGACGCTGAAGGTGCCGTCGCCGGAAGCTGCAAAGAGAGTCGTGGTGTTCGCCCCGCTGCTGCCCAGGGTGACGTTGCCGTTGATGGTGAGCGTTTTCCCGGCATCAATCACCAGATTGCTGGTGTTCGCCGCCAAATTGGTCTGCGCCAGCAGACTGCCAAAGGCAGCGCTTTCCTTCACTTCCAGCGTGCCTGCCGTGGTGATGCTGTTAGCGCT
>JBDNIB010001077.1:0-1299 GCA_041688535.1 Prosthecobacter sp. | reverse complement strand
GGTCCGACCCCGGCAGGGTCTCCCATGGTGACAGCGATGAGTGGTTTGGACATGCGCCGCCAGAATGTCCTCAACGCAGCGCCTTGTCGAGAAACTTGGCGACCAACGACGTGCGCTCCTCGTCATAAAACTCCGCGCCCCCATGCTTGCTGCCCGGCAGCGTGACGAACTCCACCGGTAGCTTCAGCGCCTCGCACGCTTTCGCCAGTTCCTGCGATTGCGCCCAAGGCATCTGCGGATCAGCATCGCCATGAATCAAGAGCAGCGGTGGATCAGCCTGGTCGAGATGCGTCACCGGACTCGCCAGTCGCGCCAGATCAGGTTTTTTATCCGGCCTGTCTCCCAGTAGCAGCTTCAGCGCCGGAACACGCACCGTCAGGCCAAACTCCGTGCTCTGTCCGAGGATGGATTGCAAATTTGATGCCCCATAAAGACTTACGATGCCCTGCACGTCGCTGCTTTGGTCCAAATGCTCACCGATTGCGCCTTCCAGCACCTTGTTGCCATTCGTCACTCCCACCAGCGCCGCCAGATGCCCGCCAGCCGATGAACCGATGATCGCAATCTTAGCGGCATTGATGTGAAATTTGTCCGCCTTCGCCCGCAGAAAGCGAATCGCCGCCTTGATGTCATGAATCTGCGCTGGGAACTGCGCCTGCGTCGAAAGCCGATAGTCCACGCTCGCTATCGCAAAGCCATGCTCCAACAGCTTCGCAATCGGCACATCCGCCTTCGATCCCGCGCGCCACGCGCCGCCATGCACATAGACGATCAGCGGCGGATTCACCGCATGCGGCCGATGCAGATCGAGTTTGAGCGAGGTCTCACCCGCACGAGCATACGCGATATCCGTCTGAGTGTCCGCCAGCGCCGCAGAAGCGACGATAATCAGCAAGCATGCGAGTTTGTTCATGGGCCGATCATCATCTGCTCCGCCGACACTTCCAGCCTGATTTTCGTGCCATAACCCAGTCCTTCCGTCCATGGCAGCAGCAGTTCGAGCACATCAGCCTTCTGAAAATGCGTCGGCTTCGTTTCAGGATGCGGGTGGTAGATGAATCCGCTCACTGGTGGCGCGCTGTCGCGATGCACGATCACATCGAAGAAAGAAAAATCCTCCGCTGATTCGGTAGGATGCCACTTCACCGCGCGAAACGTGTGTTTCGGTCGCACCACGCGATAACCCAGCGGCGCGATGCTCACATTCAGCGTCCCGAGGTGAAACAAACTCAGATCGAGTCCCAGCTTCTGGAAGAACGGCAGTTGCATGCACATCGTACCGCCAGGAAACAGCGGATT
>JBDNIB010001076.1:0-1897 GCA_041688535.1 Prosthecobacter sp. | reverse complement strand
CCACCGGAGGCTTCACCGATTGCCTGCTGCAACGTGGTGCGGTGAAGGTCTTCGCCTACGATGTGGGCACCAACCAGCTCGCCTGGAAAATGCGCAGCGACCCCCGCGTGGTCTCGCGTGAGCAGTTCAACCTCCGTCACATGCGGCGGGAGGATGTGGGGCAGGAGGTGGATATTCTGGTGGCCGACCTCTCGATCATCTCGCTCACCCTGGTGCTGCCGGCTGTTTTGCAGGTGCTGCGGCCGGGTGGTCAGGCGGTTGTCCTGATCAAACCGCAGTTTGAGCTGTCGCGTGGGGAAATCGGCCAGGGCGGCATCGTGCGTGAGCCGGAGCTGCATGCCAAGGCCTGCGCGCGCATCGAGGACTTTGTGCGTTCCCAGCCGCAATTGCACTGGCAGGGTCTGATCGAGTCCTCGATTCAGGGAACTGAGGGCAATCGGGAATTCCTGGCTTGGTTTAGCGTGGTGGCGTGAGTGTCGGGCAGGACTTCGCGGGTGGGGCAGGGGAGAGTATGGAAAAAGCCGTGTACTTGCCCGTAATTTATCAATTACGAGACGCTTAATTGGTATAATCCATAAATTTGATAAATTAACGCTTGCGGTTTTGCGATAATTATCACAAAATACCATCATTCACACAAGCCATGAAGAATTCGTTACACTTTTCCCTTCGCCGCTCGAACCGCGCTGGTTTCAGCCTCTTGGAGGTGCTCATGTTTGTCGCCGTGCTCGGTGTCATGGCTGGCATTACCGTGCCCATGCTGTGGCAGACAGACTCCCTCTACGCCGCACGTGATCGGCGCAATGCTCAGGAACTCAGCTCCACGAGCATGATGGCGCAGGCGGCAGGACTGAATTTCATCCAGGAAGAAAGCGTGGCGGACACGGTGCGCGCCATCGTGCGTGGTGGCATGTCCGTGGGGGGCGCTTTCAAGAGACGCGTTTTTGTGGTTCCCGGTCTCAGCGAGGAGGACATCCAAGGAGCTGCCAAATACCTGCGCATCCAGAGCGGCGAATTGCAGTACACGAACAGTGAAACGCGCCAACTGCCAGGGGAATCGCGCCTGTAGGCGTCTGGCGTGCTGCTGATCAGCGCCGCCGGTTTTTCATCCGCATCGGATCGGTGCCGCCTATGTGTTTTGGCTTGCCTGTCGCTGCCGCAGCTTCCAGCATTGGCCTCTATGAATTCCGCCTTTATCAAAAAGAACTGGTACCTGCTCACGCCGGCGCTCATCCTGCTCATTCCAGGACTGATGATCCTGTTTTACACCGTCAGCTACAGCTACAGCCTGTCTGACTCCCTGCAGGCGGTGCGTCACTTCGGTTCCTCCAGCACACGCCAGTCCATCGGCTTCTCCGAGCGCAAATTCAAAATGCTGCGCGTCGGCATGGACGGCAAGGCCGTCTATAACACCATCAAAAACCCGATGGAGCGCAACACGCCTGAGGACACTCAATGGCGCTTTACCCTGCCCGGTAGCGGTGCCGAGTACTACCATGAGCGCACCATCATCCTGGAGAAGGATAAAAATGGCATTCCGCGTGTTAAAGAGCGCATCAGCCGGTTTCATGCCGCAGATTGATTCGCACCCGCAGCCACGCTAGGGTACCACCCTCCCGCATGAATCACTTCACGTCCCCTTTGCTGAAAATCTGCCCGCTCGCCGCGTTCGCGCTGCTGCTGGCCGCCTGCGAGAATTCCACGCACATCAAGGGGCTACCCAAAGTCCTGCCGGTCATCAACGTTCACGGCTCGCCTCGCACTCCGTCGCACAGCATGGCGCATGCAGATTATCCCTTCGCGGATGATGGTAACTACAAAAGCGACTGGGCATCGGAAGGCGGGCAGGGGGCCGGGATGGACTACTCCTCCTGGCGTTCGTCGCATGGCACTTCCT